>CAYYHN010000238.1:0-6648 GCA_964471245.1 uncultured Rhodothermaceae bacterium
GAGGCCGCCTTTGTTCATGCCGTGCGCCGAGCCACCGAGCTTGGTGTCGAAGAAGTGGGTCAACGCCATCATGCGGAAACCCGCGGCGAACAGTTCGTCGATGCCGTTTACATCGCCGTCGATCGTGTGCAGCCCTTCCATGGCCAATAAGCCGCCGACGAGCGTAGGTGTCTTTGCACGCTCAGCTAACAGGCGATCGAGGTCACGCTGGGTTTTGATGATCAACAGGGTACCCTCGGCGCGGGTAGCCGCGCGGTGAAGGCGCTCGGATTGGTAGAGCGCGCGTTCCTGTGTGTTGAACCACGTTCGCGGTGGCCAACGTTGCCCGATGACGAGCGGTACGAGGCGGTCTGAGTCGCTAGGGTTTTGGTAAGCGTTCTGACCGTAGGGCGACTGCGTAACGGCCGAGAAGACTTGCAACGCAACGTTGCCGTCAACGAGTCGTGGCAGGTCGGTGTGGCCGTAGTCGTAGCGTTTGAGCAGGTCGCGGCCCCAAAGGAAGTGGTCTGCGTGTAAGTCGGCAACGAACAAACGGCTGTGCAGCGCGGTCGCCGCTTCAGAAGCCGAGTACGGCGGCGGTTCCGTCACGCGGTTGACGGTTTGCTCGAAGAAGTAGCCCGCAGCCGTGAAGAAGAACGCCACGCCAAAGCCAAGGATGCTAAGCAGCGCGATGCCGAGTCGTTTCATGAGAGGTGCCGGTTACGTGATGCAATGCAGCTTCCGCAACATACACGCCGGGCCGCAACAAAAAAACCGCCTCGTCTGGGTAACAAGGCGGTTTGAACAGCGGGTACGGGTATTTTTTAGGCATCCCACGTAAGGATGTCTGCTTCCGATTTCGCTTTGCTGGCCCACGTCTCGGCATCGGGCATCGGGTCTTTCTTCTCGGTAATGTTGTATCCGAGATCGCTCCATTGCTCGGCGAGGTGGGCGTTCCAGTCGGCGTAGTGTTCCCACTCGCTAGGTAACTCATCGTCGGCGTAAATGGCTTCGACGGGGCAGACGGGCACGCATGCGTTGCAGTCGATGCATTCGTCTGGGTGAATCACAAGGAAGTTCGGTCCCTCATAGAAGCAGTCGACCGGGCACACTTCGACGCAGTCGGTGTGCTTACAGTTGATGCAGGGTTCAGTAACGACGTAAGGCATGGGGTTAATCCTTCAAGATCACAAGTTTGGGTAGGGATACGCTTAATCGAACAATCGACCGTTGGGTTCCGAAGTTAATCGGCTTCTGGTCAGAATCCAACTTCCTATGGCCTTGGCCACTTGGCTGACGTAGTTTACGCCTTCAGAAAAGTTTGCATAGCGCTGCTTGCCCCTCAAGCCGTATGGAATGAATGATGCCTGAATTGATGCTTTTAGTTGGTGCAGGCCTTGTTGCGGGGTTTGTAGGTGGTCTCGTCGGCGTAGGTGGGGGCATCATCTTCGCCCCGGTGTTGTTCTTTTGGTTTCAGACGCAAGGCGTTGATCCCAGCGTGCTTGCTCCGCTGACGATTGGGACGAGCCTGCTTTGTACGCTGGTGGTGGCGTTGGCTAGTGCATGGGGGCAACATCGGAAACAAGCGGTTCTGTGGCCCATCGCACTGGGTGCTGGTGTATGCAGCGCCGCGAGCATCTACGCGATGACACGCTGGGTGACAACAGCCCCGTGGTACGACGGCACGGTGTTTCAAGTCGTGTTCAGCCTCCTCCTCTTGGTTGTGGTGTTTCGGATGTTGCGGGCTTCTGCCCCGGCCCCGGCGAATGACGAGGCAGCAGCCAAGCCGAATCGATCCATTATCGCAGGCACGGGTCTTGTGACGGGCCTCGTTTCATCGAGTGTAGGTGTAGGAGGGGGAGTCGTATTGGTGCCATCCTACAATGCCTTGCTCCGTCTCCCAATTCATCGCGCCGTGGGTACGTCGAGTGCTACCATCATTGTTGTCGCGCTCGTTGGGGTTGTCACCTATTTGGTGCAAGGCCTTGGCACGGCCGCCCTACCTGAGCAGACGTTGGGCTACGTGGATGTTGGGCGTGCGCTGCTTATGGCTGTTCCGGCTATTCCTGCGGCCCAGGTGGGTGTGGTGGTTGCCCACCGCTTCGACCGCCGCCGTCTGCGTCGAAGCTTTGGAATCCTCGCTTTGCTCGTCGCACTGAATCTTTTGTGGCAGATCGTGGCGTGATAGGATAAATCTGCTGCAGAAATGGGGTGACAAGAGGCCGCATTGTTTGGTCTCGCTTGGAAGATGTGCACCTTAACCTGACTGTGCGACGTGTTCCAACTGTGCTCGAACGGCTTGGCGGTAGCTACGGCTGACCGCGATCTGCGTACCGTCGATAAGCGTGAGCTTGTAGCTGCCTTGGTTTTGATGCATCCCTGCCGAAGCAATCCGCGCCACGTTGACCATCGCCGAACGGTGAACACGTAGGAACTGGTTAGGCGAAAGCCTTTCGGCAAGGTGCTGCATGGTCTCGCGCAGCAAGTGCGTTCGCAGTCCCGTATGTAAGCAGAGGTAGTTCCCGGCGGCTTCGATCCAGTCGATGTCATCAACAGCGAGGAAGTAGACGCGGCCACTTTCCCGAATAGCCAAACGTGCGGGCCATGTTGGGGGCGCGTCTTGCGCGGTGTGGCGTGCAGCAAGCAGTGCCTGTACACGGTTATGTACGGCGTCGAGTGTGCGGTGATGGAGCCAGCGGCGGGCCTGCTCCAAAGCCGCATGAAAACGCGCCCGGTCGAAGGGCTTGAGCAAGTAGTCGAGGGCATGCACCTCGAAGGCTTGGAGCGCATATGCGTCGTACGCCGTCACAAAAATGACGGCAGGCATGTGCGCTGGATCGAGCGCTTCCAGTACGGCAAAGCCATCTAGAAGTGGCATCTGGATGTCGAGGAATAGCAGATCGGGTGCTAGCGCGCGGACGGAGGCCACCGTTTCTGCTCCGTTGGCACATATACCGACCACCTCGACATCGGGTACATCGGCAAGAAGGGTTGCGATGCGCCGTTGTCCTAAGGGCTCGTCGTCGGCAATGATAGTGCGGATGCGTCCGGCGGGAAGGTTCGATGTGGGTAGATCAGCCATGAGCAGCGGGTTGGGCAGGCGTTGCCGGGATCGTGATGGTCACACAGAGGCCACCGCCGGGACGGTCTTGGAACGCGATGGTGTGGACCGTGCCGTAGCGTTGGGCAAGGCGTGCCCGCGTGTGGTGCAGGCCAATGCCTTCGTCGTGTGGCGACGTGCCAAGACCCGGGCCATCATCGACCACCTCTAGCTTGAGGGTGCCATCCGTGCGAACGGCACTAATCCGAATATGTCCGGCATCCGGGTTTGGCGCAATGCCATGTTTGACGGCGTTCTCTACGAGTGGCTGCAGCAGCAGATTGGGCACCAGCAGGTCCCATGTGTCGGCGGCTATGTTGGTCGTCACGCGCAGGCGATCCGGAAAGCGCACCTGTTCGATGGCAAGGTACCGTTCGATAAACGCAACTTCCTCGTGCAGCGGGACTTCGGGGACGGAAGCGCGATTCAGCGTTAGGCGTAGTAGTTCACTCAGGCGCGCCACCATACGCTCCGCAGCTTCTGGATGCTCCGTGATGAGGGCCGAGATACTGTTCAGCGTATTAAACAGGAAGTGTGGATGGAGTTGCATCCGGAGATGCTTCAACTCAGCCTGTGCCAACTGAGCCTCTAGACGGGATGCAACCACCTCGCGCTGCCGAAACTTGCGGTAGTAGGTGATGGCTAGGTAGATGCCCACCAACACAGCATACGTCGCAGCGGCATCGAAGCTACCAATCAGGATGCGCTGTGGCGAGGCGGCAAGCTGTTCGCTGACCTCGGCAAACGAAAGGCGGCCCAGCCCAAGGAGCGCTCCGTAGCGCAGCATCAGCTCTAACGCGACCTGTATGGGCGCCACCGCCAAGCAAGCTCCCGCGTGGAGGCGCAGGCTTCGCCCCACCTGCCCAGACTGAAATGAGGCGTGGCGTGCCATGCGTGCGACGAGTGGCGCAAGAAGCCCCCACGCATACCAGCCACTCAGTTGCACCACCAGCGTGGATACATAGCGCAGTTCGTAGTCTTGGCTCGCATATGACAGCAGGCTTTGCAGGGTGAAAAACAAGCCAATCAGCGTCCAACCCAGCCAAAGGAGCCCCCATCGCACAGCACGATGCCGCTGCCACAAATCAGCAAGGCGGGTGGTGTTGAGCATAGCGTGGTGTACAGGCGGCGAAGGGTAAACCCTATAAGGTAGCCATCGCACAACCAATTGCTAGCGGCTAGGGATGGATCGACACGGCGTTGGGACGAAGTGCATGCTGTGGATCTTGGCAACTAGGTTCGGGGTATGGAGTTGTCCTCTATGTATTTCGTACCCACTCGATTCACGCCCGATGACTGTCCTTGCTCAAGCTGACTGGCAACGCGAAGAAGCTGCGTATGTAGCGCGTTTAGAGCCTGTAGTACACGCGCATCGTGCGCGGCGCAGTCGGCAGGAGAAGCATCCGGTGATGGACTTCCTCTTCGAATACTATGCGTTTCGCCCGGCGCATTTGCTGCGCTGGACGCCCGGTTTAGGCGTTGTGCTGGCAGGCCCGGAGGCGCGGCGTTTTTTGCGCTATAAAGGTTTCGCCGACGTGACGGGCGGCATCGCACTTGACCCGAAGTTGTTTCCTGAGCGCCGCCGTGAAGCCGTGCAATGGATCCATAGGCTGCTAGCGAATACGGCGGCTAAAATGCCATTCTTTGGGTGCAGCGGGATGCACGAGTGGGCGATGGTGTATCGGAGTGAAGACGTGCGGCACGCGCAGTACCCGCTGCGTATGGAGCCAGAAGCGTTGGCAGCATTCGTCGAGTCGCGACCCGTGGTGTGCTCGCACTACGATGCGTTTCGGTTCTTTACGGAGGCTGCACGCCCCTTGAACCAACATCAGCCTACCTACGCGCAGATGCCCACGCTGGAGCAGCCCGGATGTCTGCATACCAACATGGACCTCTACCGCTGGAGCTTCAAGCTCTATCCCTGGATTCCCGCATCCATCGTCGCAGATGCCTTCGACCTTGCCTGTCAAATCCGCGAAGTCGACATGCGGGCGAGTCCGTACGATCTCCAAGTATTGGGGTATGCGCCCATCACCATCGAGACCGCCGAAGGGCGGCAGACGTATCAGCGATTCCAGCGGGAATTTGCTGCGGCTGCGGCCCCGATTCGTACCCGACTGCTTGAAGCGTGCGAGCGGTTGCTCACAGCGTTGGAACTGCCATTCGCCGAGGCAACGGTTACGACATAAAAAACGACGCACGCGGCTTACGGGCTGCGTGCGTCGGAGAAAGGGAGGCGTAGCTTACGGGCTACGGAGCAGCTTACAGGCTGCGGCATGGCTTACGGGCCGTGCCCCCGAAATCAGATGGGGCGTTACTGCTGCGAAGGCGGCAAGATCACGGCATCAATGATGTGAATGATGCCGTTGGAAGCAGGCACGTCCACCGTCTGGATGTTCGCGTTGTTCACTTTGGCTTGCCCATCCACCACTGAAATGGTGATGAGTTCGCCTTGTACCGTCTCCCACGTCGAGCGGGACGTGACATCTTCAGCGGTCAGACGACCGGGAACGACGTGGTATGTGAGAACAGCTTGGAGCGTGGCCTTGTTTTCTGGCTGGAGCAGGCTTTCCAGTGTAGCAGGAGCCACGTCGCCAAAGGCTGCGTCGGTTGGGGCGAAGACGGTGAACGGACCGTCGTCAGAGAGCGTCTCGATGAGGTCTGCAGCCGTTACGGCGGTGGCGAGCGTCGAGAAGCCTGCATCTACGGCTACTTCGACGAGGTTACGTGTCTCTTCGGGTTCGTCGTTGGCGTCGTTGGAGTCGCAGCCTGTGAAGATCAGCAGGCCAGCAAGTACGAGGGAAAGCAATTTCAGGGATCGCATAGTCGGTCGGTGTTTGTGATCGCTGTAAAGTGGGAGCAGCACAGTCCCTTCGCTTCATGTCCATCTCCTCCATCCCGGTTCTGTGCTGCAGTGCCGGAGGATACGTTCCTCCATGCCCCCTGTCAGCCGTAATGCGATAAGCGGCTCCCCGGTGCGACTAGATGCAACCCGGATCCGATGAAAGGCTGGGTACGTCTTTGCGCCCTAAGTGACGAAGAATCAAAAGCTTGTCTGCGAGGGCAACCCCGACTACCCTACTCGCATTGAAATGCCATCGATGTTTGCTCCCTCGCGTATGTCTGCCCCACTGCACGATCCCGTTTCCAGCGCTGTTCCGTTCACCGACGAACGGACGGGCCAGCGGGTGGATGCGCTCGCCGATGCCGCGCTCAACTTCTCGCGAGCGGCCACCGAGGGCGTCATCGTCGAGGTAGGAGAGAACGAGGGTTGGGTGGTCGATGACCTTGTCGTACCGCAACACTACCTAGCCATCAACCTCGACCCCAAACCCCTCCGCTTCGAGCGTAAGGTGAATGGCGTCTTCCAGCCCGTGACGATGGATCCGGGCGCGCTTTGGATCAATCCGAGTGGTCGTCCCTTCTCACACCGTGTAGCCACGACGAATCGGTTTGGCTTGATCGTGCTTGAGCCGGAGGTGTTGCAGCGTTTAGCGGGCGTCGAGGTACCGACGCTGCAACTGACCTATCATGCACAAAGCCCGCAGTTGGAGCATCTGACGCGGGCG
>CAYYHN010000239.1:0-6643 GCA_964471245.1 uncultured Rhodothermaceae bacterium
GCTCTCCTTCTTGTTGGTCGCCTTGCTGCTGTTCGCCCTCGGATTGTTCGCCTTGCTGCTGCTCGCCGTCCTGTTGTTGACCCTCTTGCTGCTCGCCTTCAGACGGCTCCCCCTCTTGTTGCTCGCCTTCAGATTGCTCGCCCTCGGACTGTTCACCGTCCTGCTGTTCACCTTCAGTCGATTCCGCATTTTCCTGCTCTTCTAAAAGCTCACCCGTCTTTTCAGCTAGGCGTTCTTCCTGCTCAGCGAGGGCTTCAGCGCGGCGTGCAGCCTCGTCCAATTCTTGTTGGACGCGGAGTTGTTTGAAGAGGTCGAGGGTACGTTCGAGGCGTTGCTGGTATTGCTGCTCATTAAACTGGAAGTTCTCCAGCGCGTCCTGCATTTGCTGCATGTTGAGGTTTTGCATCGATTCCTCCAGCTTACGCAGCGCGTCCATGAGCTCCGGCGACTGGATCTCTTCGACCACTTCTTGCAGCTCTTGGAATTGCTCCAGCGTTTCGTCGGAGACGAGGTCGTTATCCTCCATCTGCTGCGTCACTTCGCGCATCTGGTTGGCCACATCCTGCACGCTCTGCTCCAGTTGCTGTTGCCGCTCTTTAAGCTGCTCCAGTTGCCGCTGGTCTTCCCAGTCGGCCTCAGGCTTGCTGCGGAGTTCGTCACGCAATTGCTCGAACTGATCGCGCACACGTTCGGCTTCGCGCTGCAGGTCTTCGAGCGTGTCTTCCGCGTCGTCTTGGTTGCTGCTGAGCTCTTCATATTGCTCCGAGAGCGAAGGCAGCCGCAGTCGCTGCGTGGCCGATGTTGCGCTCTTATAGCCAGCTACCGCATCGTTGTCCCACACCTGCACATAGTATTCGACCACATCACCCGGCACGAGGTCAAGTTCAGTCGCTTGAGGAATGACCCACGTAAACGCAAGCTCTTGATCCAACAGACGACGATCCGCTAGCGGCAGTTCAATAAACGTAAACGTCTCTTCGGGCTCCTTAAAACGGCTTTCGGCAAGGCGGTAGTAGAGTCGTGTCCGTAAGAAGCCGAAGTCATCGTTGATACGCGCACGGAGATCAGCCATGAGGGCGTCATTGAGTTGCATGTCGGGCTCTGGGGCGAGCAGCACAATTGACGGGCTGGCGTAGGTGAGCAGCGTTAGCCCATATTCAATCGGGTCGCTGTTTTCCACGCCGGTGTCGCTCACCAGTTGGACGTGATACGAACCACTCCGCAGCATGCGAAACGTACCCGACGCATTATCGCCGTCTACGACGAGTGTGTCGCGGCGGCCATCGTCGAAGACGAGGTAGGCTTCGGCGACTTCCGAGCCCGTCGTCGAGATGTCGATGTTGACCTGCGTGCCGGGCAGCGCCGTCACGTTGCCGACGTTAAGGTCGAGGCGCTGGGGCGGGATGCGCGTGTAGGCTGGGAAGTCAAGCGCCACCTGCAAGTTTTGCACGAGCGGCCGTTCGACCACGGTCAGCGTATACCAAGGGCTTGCTACGCCATCTGCTTCTACACGGTAGCGCTGCGAGCGGCGCACGTTGATGAGCGTATGCCGAAACATATTGGTAGAGTCGAGCCCAAGCGCCACTTCGTCCGTCTGCGTTTCATCCAAGGGATTCAGGACAAGCGTAGCTGCAAGCGGTGCTTCCGAGCCTACTGTGCGAAACGCTAGGTCCACCGATGCGCCTTTGACGACTTCAAGGTCGCCCGGTGTAGCCTGGAATTGGAACGGTGCTGGGCGATTAAACTCCACACCCGGAGAGAGCAGCCGCGCCGAGGCATCCAAGAACGTCGAAGGCGCAAACAACACGAACAGTAGGAGACCTACCAACGGCACAGAAGCCAAGCGGCTCACCTTGCGTGCACGCCCAAAATCCTCAACCTGTTCGAAGGGTACAGGCTCTACTTGTGCGCTCAGGTTTTGCACTGCATGGTCAATCAGGGGCGAGGGCGCATCGCTGTGGTGCCCATCCGCAAGTTGTAGCAAATTGACCAAGCGATCAGACACTTCGGGGTATGCAGTCCCTATGCGTTGTGCAACCGCGACTTCAGAGTGCGACTTCAGGATGCCTGCAAAGCGGAGGAGCGGGACCACCACATAATAGCCCAGCAAGCCAACCGCAACCGCAGTCAACACCCAGAAGAGCACGGCACGGACGCTGGGAGCCAGCCAGAACCCGGCTTCAACAGAAACAGAGAGCAACCAAAGTGTGGCCAAGGTCCCGGCAACCAAGACAAACCCAGCAGTCAAGTCCGCCAAGTTGATACGGCGCAACGTAGCCTGCAAGCGCTGGCGAATTTGGTCAACGTGCAGGCGGGTTTGTTCACTCATGGAAACAGGCACAATTGAAACGATGGGAGGCATCAGAAAAAGATGTACCCGAAGCCAATAGCCTGTGTTTCAGCAAACCAAGGGGCAATTTTCAAGAACAGTGAAGTAGTCGGCGAAACGCTTGGTCAGATGTTGCCTATTCCGAGATAACTCGATTTGGAGGTGTTCAAGCCAACGTCGTTACAGGTTGTACCGGACGAGTAAACCCACGCCCTGAAGCATAAGTAGGGCAATGATAAGTAGCGTCTGTAACTCGCTGAAATAATGCGGCGGCTCGTTGGCACGGCGCATTTGGCGCGTACGCACAAAGCCATTTCGGTCATTTTGGTAGAGGCTCCATGCACCAAAAACGAGCGAGGCAATCGTTACGCCTGCAACAATGGGAAAGCTGCTCCCAAAAGCCATCAAGGCGACAGAAGCAAAGCAGAGCAACAGCACCAGACCAAACACAATACGCGTCGATTGACTATTTATACTGCGCAACGAAAGAAAACTGTTCATGTTGTTATTTTGCGGCGTCCGTCAACTCATTGTACTAGTGGTACCATTGCTGTAGACGACAGACAAGTAGGATCTATCACATTATGCCGCCTCTGCACAGAAAAATCGTACGCAGTGGATAGTAGGGCGGCTGATATGAACTGATTTACATTTGTAGGGCTTCGTGCAAGTCTCTTGATTACATGAGCTTGAACGTAGCGACGCCAGCTTGTGCGACGATAATCAAGCAGACAAGCACGACTTGAAACATATCGAAACGACGCGGAGGGTCTTCTGCTCGCCACATATGCCGTGACTTAACGAAACCACTTCTGCCATTTTGGAAAAGGCTCCAAGCGTTGAACAGCATAGATAGTGCAAGTACACTAAGAAAGATCATCTCGACCTCCAAAAATAAGGCGAGCAGTATACTTAAGAGAGAAAGAGTGAGCACGAGACCAAAGGCGATCTGCGCAGCTTTTTTATTCTTGAACAACAGCTTGATAAGGTCTGTTAGGTTCAGGCGTGGGTGAGCCGTGTGATGAACGTCAACGATCAAAAACAGGCAGGCGCCAAAGAGGTGAACGAAGGCCTTTATTAAGCTAAAGGAGTAATAAAAAGGACGAATGGGTCGGATATAGTTCTACTCGCTTTATTGGAAAAGCAAATAGGTAATGTCCCATTATAAGCATTGTTTGCATGATATGGGACGACACGTGTATGGGTAATTTAGAATCCCTAATAAATACAAGTAATCAAGATGATATGTGTAGGAGGCATGATGGGGCATCACTTAGGGGTTGAATGGTTAAAATTAAAAAACCTAAAGATGCGGAGTTTGCGCGCTCATGCGGTTATATTCTCTTATGCTGCAGTATGCGCACATTCCTTTTTGGCGGCGACGGTTTAAAAGCACTAAGCTAACCGCCTGCCTACTTGCTTTAATCTTGATTCATCTGACAGTAGACGAATGGATAAGCTTCTGGCCGTGATTCTAGGCGGGGGGGCAGGCTCCCGGCTTTACCCCCTAACCATGCATCGTTCCAAACCTGCCGTACCCTTGGCGGGTAAATACCGACTCATCGACGTTCCGATCTCAAACTGTATCAACTCTGATATCAGTCGAATCTTTGTACTAACGCAGTACAACTCGGCTAGCCTGAACAGCCATATAGCACGTGCTTACCGCTTTGATCGGTTCAGAAATGGCTTTGTTACGATACTGGCTGCAGAGCAGACTAAGGACTCGAAACAATGGTTTCAAGGCACAGCGGACGCTGTCCGGCGCACCAAGCCGCACTTGCGGCCACACCGCCATGATTACGTGCTAATCCTATCGGGTGACCAACTCTACTCGATGGACTACAGTAAGATGGTGGCTCACCACGAAGCCACGAACGCAGATATTACCATTGCAACGATTCCTGTTCATGCCAACGATGCCACGGGTTTTGGCATACTCAAAACCAACGATGACGGCATGATCACGGAGTTTCATGAGAAGCCAGCTCTCAATGAACTGGATGGTCTTGAGAGTAAAGTGAGTGATGAGATGGTTGCTCAAGGGCGCCACTACCTTGCCTCGATGGGGATCTACATTTTCAAGCAAGAAGTCCTTTGGGATAAGCTCGATGCCCATCCCGGGCACCATGACTTTGGCAAGCAGATTATACCCGACTCTATTGAAGGGATGCGGGTAACAAGTTATCCGTTTACGGGCTACTGGAGCGACATTGGAACGATTCGCTCCTTCTTCAATGCCAACCTTGAATTGGCACGACGTCATCCAGGCTACGACATATACGATCCGCATTATCCGCTGCATACCAATGCGCGCATGCTGCCTCCGGCCAAGGTGCAAAGCTCTTACATACAGGATTCCATAATCGCGGAGGCAAGCATCATCATCAACAGCCAGATTTCCAACTCGGTGATTGGGCTGCGTTCGTTCATCGGGCACAACACTACAATTAAGAACACGGTTATGATGGGGGCCGACTACTTTGCGTGGCACGACCTTTCCCGTCGCGGCGTTGTGGATGGGCCGGAGCGGCCAGGGATCGACGAGGAATCGTACGTCGAAGGTGCGATTATCGACCGGAACGTGAGCATTGGGAAGCGGTGCATCATCAAGAATCGCGATAATGTGCAGGAAGGGGAAGGCCCAAACGGTTCGTTCTACATCAAAGATGGCATCGTTGTGATTCCGAAAAACGTCGCCATTCCTGACGACACGATCATCTAAGATGCGGCCGCGTGAGCAAATCGGTGGTATGCTTGAAAAACCACCGAATTTGCTTCCCTGCTCCTGCATTCGCCCTTCCTAAACCGGATATTCGACTGCTGTGCAACATGCCATGCGTATGTTGCAGATGGTGGTTGTTTCTGAAGACTCTCTCTGTTTGACCTATGATCTCGAATTCTGCGCGTACGCTGGCTACTACCCGTGAGCGCCTTGTATTGCTCGTGGTATTGATGCTGGTCGCCAGCGGTTGTCGTATGTATGGTGGCTATGGTACCGAAGACGCACATGTAGCGCAGGCCGAAACGACGGTTGCCAACTTCGCGCAGCAAATTGGGCAAGCTGAGGCTGACTTGGCTGCACTCAATGCAGCGGCGGCCTCGACGCCAGCGCTTGCTCCGCATGCGGCGTTGTATGCTGATTTGGTGGCTCACCACACCGCGCTTGCAGCTGCTCAGGAAGCGCGGTTAGAAGACGTGGCAGGGGGCTCGTACCGGACAGTGAGCCGTGCCTTGGGTGCGATGGTTGCAGAACAGCAGCGCGTCCACGAGCAATACAATCGCATGCACTACGCCATTCAAGACGTGGTGCAAGGGACGACAGGGGGGGCCGTGATTAGTGCGAGCTTATACCGTTCCGTGCCTGCCTACTTCGAGCGTATACGGCATGGCCTTGAGCAGCCGACTATGGTAGAAAGTCTCGGCCAATAAGCCGAACCGGGCCTCGCCAAATTTATCGGGCAGACGTATCTCAGTGACGTGCGATGGATTGGTGAATAGGTCTGCGCAGGCCTTCTTCTGGAACTCTTTTTGATGGGGTGCCCCTCTTTTGGGTCAGGCACCCCTCATCTTTTTTGGATTTATGAACCCATCGCACCGCTTTACCCGTGGGAAACGGGCAGCCGCGCTGTTTTTGACCTGTTTGTTTGTTGTAACACCCATTTTTGCACAGGTCACTTCGGATTCGCTGATGTCCCATGAACTGGCCGAGATTGTGGTCGGTGGTGGACAGGAGGCTACTGTTGTAGCGAAGACGGTGCAGAAAGTACAGTTGGCTCGCATTGCACGACAAGACGCAGCCGATGTGGCGCAAATCATGCGCTTGATTCCGGCCGCGCACACGCAGACGAACTCGCGTGGCGAAACGCTCGTCTATTTGCGAGGGGCTGGCGAGCGACAGGTGGCCTTGTTTTTTGAAGGAGCGTTGCTCAATGTGCCGTGGGACAACCGAGTGGATCTAAGCTTCATCCCGTCAACGGTCGTAGGTGGCATGCAGGTGGCGAAAGGCGTACCGTCTGTGCTTTTTGGCACCAATGTGCTTGGCGGTGCAGTGAATCTGACGTCGCGTTCGTATGAAGGTACAGGCTCTTTCACCGAAGTCAACGGTATGTTGGGTTCGGCGGGATTACGCAAGGCGAGCGCTACGCATTTGGGCCGCCGGGGCAATGTGAGCTATACCGCAGCCGTGGGCATATCTGATCGTAATGGCTTCATCATACCTGATGCCGCCGAGTTGCCTTTTAGCCAAGATGGCGCGGATGATGTGCGAACCAACACGGATGCGCAGATCGTGAACGCGTTTCTCCGCAGCGA
>CAYYHN010000240.1:0-6623 GCA_964471245.1 uncultured Rhodothermaceae bacterium
CCTGAGGCCGAGCCGACTGCTGAAGCACAAAAGCCTGAGCCTCGTACGATACCGACTGCGGTGCCAAACGAAGTCGGTACTGAACACAGCACGGCAGCGGCGCTTGATGAAGTGGCAAACTTGCTGGACGATATGCCGGGCGAAGACGATACCTCTCAGGAAAGCGAAAAACCCTCGCACGTCGCATCGTCCGCACTACCCATGCTGGATGCCGAGTTTATTGCTCATGAACCTGCGGATCCCCGGGCGGGCGAGAAGCCGCAGCGCGTTATGCAGGCTGCATTGCCTTTGCTAGATCCTGAGTTTTTGGCCGATAATGAGCCAGCGCTTCCCGTCTTCGACAAGCCAAAGCCGCCGCGCGCTATGCAGGCAGCATTGCCTTTGCTGGATGCCGAGTTTGTAGCCAATGAAGCGGATGTATCCGTGCCAAAGGTTGTGGAAGCCAAGAGTGATGTCAAGCTTCGTGTGTCCGAAAAGCCGTCGCGCGTTATGCAGACAGCATTACCTATGTTGGATGCCGAGTTCGTAGCTAACGAAGCAGATTTAACGGTACCGGAGACAACGGTACAGCCAGAGCCCTCAGGGACACCTGTAACAACCGAGACCGTATCGGTAGAGCGCGAAGAAGGCACAAGAGAGACCGCGATCGAGGTGACGCACGTAAAAAGTGTACGCTGGCAGAAACGCGAGGTACGTTTCCGCAATGGGAGCAGCCGCCCTACTGACGAAATGCCGGACGGCAAAACTGTACAAACCACCGTGCGCAAGACTAAGACCTCGCGTAAGGAAACCCTGATTGGTGATGATGACTGGGGTAAACTGGATCGCTTCTGGTAGCGCCTCATACTTTACCTCCTGCATTCCGTGTGGCCCGGGTTGTGTGCGCACAGCCCGGGTTTTATTTTGATGTGGTGCTTGTGCGTCGTGTACCCCATCTGTTCCCTTCTTTCCCCGCTGCTGCATGGCTCTCCGCTCAGGTGAATCGCCCTCGACGGCTGCCGCTTTGCCAGCCCATCATGTTCTAAGCGAGCGCTATCGAATTGAACGCTTGCTCGGGACGGGTCGGTTTGGCCTGACCTACCAAGCGCATGACTTAGGGGAAGACCGTAAGGTGGTGCTCAAGGAGCGCTACAACGACCGTATGACGCGTGTCGGTGATGCATGGGAGGTGACGCCGTTCTTCCAAGATGAGCATACTCGTGATGTAGCGCGTGCGCAGGCGCTTGCCGAGGCGATGATGGCGCTGAACCATCCACACCTCGTTGCTCTGTTGGATGTCGTGGTAGCCAATAATACCGTCTATGTAGTCAGCGAATACCTTGAAGGCGTACTGCTGCATCATTTTGTGCGTCGGCGAGGTCGGTTGCAGCGTCCGGCATTGCTAAAGTTGTTGGAGGAAATTGGCGGCGCACTCGACTACTTACACCAGCACCAGTATGTGCATCGGCGGGTTCAGCTCGAGAACATCATGCACTACGACGGGCGGTATGTATTGCTCGACTATGCTGAGCCTGCTGCATTCCAGCGCCAAAGTGCATGGGAGGCGGTAGTCTCGCCTTGGGGAGCACCCGAACAAGCCGACCCGATCACACGCGAAGGTCCATGGACTGATATCTACGCTTTTGGTGCGGTCGTGTATACATGTGCGACGGGTGAATTACCGCCAAGCTTTCGCGCACGTCAGACAGGGGTTGGGCATCTTGCGTCGCTTGAAGATCCGGATTTACAGCAGATGGTTTCGCGTGCGCTCCAGTTAGCTCCCTCCGCTCGTCCGCAGCGTATAAACGATTGGCTGCATTTACCATTGGTTGATGTGCCCGTGACCACGGCAGAAATTGATGCGGTATCGCCCCATGAATTGGTACTACGCGGTAATGCTGCATTAGATACTGGGGCTTGGTTGCAGGCAGAACGTTGGTACTTGCAGGCAGCCTTCCGCAACCATCCGCAGGCGCAAAATAATCTTGGTGGTCTGTATGAGGTTGGGCAAGGTGTTCCGCAGAATGAAACGGAGGCAGCACGTTGGTATCGTAAGGCTGCTCAGCAAGACTTACCTGAAGCGCAGAATAATCTCGGCGTGATGTACAAGGATGGACGTGGTGTCAAGCCTGATGATACCGAGGCCGTACGGTGGTTTCGGGCAGCAGCTAAACAGGGACTCCCGGCGGCGCAGACTAATCTTGGCGTCATGTACGAAGAAGGGCGCGGCGTTGCACAGAGTGACCACGGTGCCCTCACATGGTACCGTAAAGCGGCTGAGCACAACCTCGCCGAT
Source organism: uncultured Rhodothermaceae bacterium (assembly GCA_964471245.1). Lineage (GTDB taxonomy): Bacteria > Bacteroidota > Rhodothermia > Rhodothermales > CAYYHN01 > CAYYHN01. The sequence goes on from CAYYHN010000240.1 coordinate 2,276, forward strand.
GCGCAGAACAACCTCGGTGTAATGTTCAAAGAAGGCCGAGGTGTCGCGCAGGATTATAAGGCTGCTGTGCAATGGTATCGTCTCGCTGCCGAGCAAGGGCTCGACAAAGCCCAAAACAACCTCGGCGTCATGTACTTACATGGCCTCGGTGTTGCTGCCGACGATCAGCAAGCCTTGCACTGGTTTACCCTAGCTGCCAAGCAGGAACTGGCTGAAGCTCAGAATATGCTGGGGTGGATGCATGGTGTAGGGCGTGGCGTGCCGTTATCGGAGCAGGAAGCGTTAGTCTGGTTTCTCAGAGCAGCCGAGCAAGGCCTCCCCGAAGCGCAGCAAAATGTTGGCTTATTTTACTTAGAGGGACGTGGGGTGCCACAAGATGAGGCCGAAGGCCGACGCTGGCTGGAGCGCGCCCGCAATGCGGTACGCAATCTCTAAGTGCTGCATCAAGCTTGGTAACATGGGTCGATATGATGGCCATTTTGCTGGCCATCAAGGTGCTTGAGTACCGTTGTGCTCAAAGGCATGGCGAGATCAAGGAAAGCGATGGGCACGGAAAAGGGTGCAGGGGGCATGGCAATACATTAGTGCCACAGCGCAAGTACGCTGACAAAGCCAATCTGCCTACTACGTGATGCTACCACGCGTACCTCACGAGCAAGTTCAGCAAAGCCCAACAATCGATTCTGCACATGTCACTTAAGTGAGGTAGGGATATGGCGATAATCATGGAGATGTATCCCGTGTAGTGCTTTCGCAGCGGCATAGTATGAAAACCCTAGTCGTATTTTTAGGGGTTATAATGTTTGGTTGGCCTACCAACTCGCAGGTAGTTGCGCAGTCACTCGATTCGTTGTCGCTTGAGTCTCTGTTAAGCGAGGAAGTACGCACCGTTACAGAGTACGAGGAAACGGCGTCGAAGTATGCGCAGAGTGTGGCCGAGGCTCCGGCTTCAGTGACGATCATCACGGCCGAGCAGATCGAGCAGTTTGGATACATTTCCATCGCCGAAGCTCTCAATGCTGTCCCCGGCTTCTTCCTGAGCCACGATCACGTGCGCTACTCGCTGGGTGTACGCGGCTTCAACCGCATTGCCGACTACAACAATCGCCTGCTGCTGCTTATCAACGGGCATACGTTCAATGAAGGGATTTACGGAGCTGCCTTTTTCGATCAGGGATATCCGGTGAGCATGAGTGCCATCGAGCGGATCGAAGTGGTGCGTGGGCCGGGCTCGGCACTTTATGGGACGGGGGCGATGTTTGCCGTCATCAACGTCGTCACCAAGGAGCCTAAACAAACTGGTATGGCATCCTTGGCTGCTGTAGGGGGCAATGCCGGGCAGCGTGGGTCCAAGGGGCAGCTTGCTACGAACTTGGGTGAAGCCAGTTTTTATGTGAATGGCCAGTGGACAGCGACCAATGGGGTCAGTCGTTTTTATCCGGCTTACCAAGCTTTGGGGCAACATGAAGGGCGTGCAGAGGGACTCGATTGGGAAAACACCCGGAGTATGCTGGGCACTATGCAGTGGCGCGATTGGTCCGCACAAGTTGTGTGGGCCCAGTTGGTCACAGGCATACCCAATGCCGACCTAAGTAGTAATTTCAATCCTGAAGAAGGGTATATGAACCGTAGCCGCTTTTCGGCAGAGGTTCAGTGGCAGCGGACGCTAAACGAAGCCCTTCAGCTTGAAACCCGTTCTTACTTCGATGACACCTACGTCGATGTCCTCTTGCAGTATGACCTTGATCTTTCAGACCTAGGCGGTACCACGGCTTTAGGCGTGAATCGGAGTGAACTGGCTACACGATCTGTGGGGCTTGAAAGCCTGCTACGCTGGGATGCGCAAACCTACTTGCGTTTTGTTTTTGGAACAGAGGTCGTTGCTAACTATGAACTGGGTGTTACCAACGATGTAGATTTGCAAGATGTAGGGATAAGTCTGCCTGTCTTTTCTGGCTCCGAATCGAAAAAGCGTGTCTCTGCCTATGCCCAAGCCGAATACCTACCGCGCCCAGATCTTGCCCTAACACTTGGCGTGCGGCAAGATGTAATGGTGTCTGGGGCAACCTATTCGCCGCGCTTAGCGCTGATGTATCACCTCTCGCCGCGCACGACCTTGAAGGCATTGTATGGGCAAGCCTTCAGGCAACCAGCCTATCTGGAGCGCGAACTGATATCGAGTTTTATTCGCCTCATTCCGAGCGCCGACTTAAAGCCCGAGAAAATTCAAACACGCGAGTTGGTTTGGTATCAGCGGCTGAACGAGGCGTGGCGACTGACGACCTCTGCCTATAGCTACATTCTAGATGATGTCATCCGGGTCACCCTTATCGATCCCACACAGCCTTTTGTATCCGATGCACAGTTTCAGAACATTGACCAGGTCAGTGCGTGGGGCGTCGAGAGTGAGTTCTCCGGTTTTTTGCGGAAGGCTCACCAGGTGGGTGTGAGCTATAGTTACCAGAAGACAACGCAGGCAGATCCGGGGGCAATAGATAACGAGTTCGCGCCTGCACATTTGGGTAAAGTACGATGGGCGTTTCAAGGCGGGCATTGGTTGAGCTTAGGGGCGGAATGGTTCATCGAAACAGGACGTGCCGTCAATGAATCGAGGCAAACGGATTCAGTAGGGCTGTTGAACGTGCACGTCACGACCCGGCCGTTCTGGTATGGTCTGCGCGCTTCGGTGCGGGTCAACAATGCCCTGAATACGAGCTACGACTTGCCTGCTGGTGTACAGCACCGTGATGAAGTTTTTCGCCAAGATGGACGCCGGGTGACGGCGCATTTGCAGATGACGTTTTAGGTGTGCCTTGTGAAGTTACGCTTCCTTCATATTGTTTGGTTTGGCCTTGTGCTCAGCCTGCTTGGCTTTTCGCAAGCAGGCGGGCAGAATATGCCATTGCCCGTCAAGGATCAGGTTCCACTTTTCCTTAAGATCCTCACGTACGATAGTAACTTAGCTGCACGCGGCGAGACAATTGTCGTCGGCGTGGTGTTTCAGGAACGGCATCGTGCTTCGGTGTTGGCCAAGGACGATTTCTTAGCTGCGATTCGAGACTATCCCACCGTTGGAGGGCAGTCGGTTCGTGTGGTGCCGTTGCCGCTCAGCGATGTTGCAACCTTACAGGAGCAGGTGCAAACCCATGGGATCAATACCCTATATGTTGCCCCGCTACGAGCTTACGATGTTGCGGTATTGCTTCCCCTAGCTACCGAACAGCAAATCTTAACGCTTTCAGGTGTTCCAGCTTACATTCATGAAGGCATCGCAGTCGGCATGCGGTTGGAAGATCGGAAACCGAAAGTGATGGTGAACCTGCCTGCGGCCAAAGCGCAGGGTGCCAACTTCAAAGTCCAATTGCTGCGTCTCGCGGAGGTGATCCGATGAGTGAGGCAACACAGATTCGGCAAGGGCGGTTCAGTAGGTTAACCATTCGCAAGAAGCTGATGGCGCTGACGGCTGTGCTGCTGGCAGCCATTTCGCTGTTCATTTACCTTTTCTTCCCGGCCCGACTCGAACAGCAGACGCTTGCTTCAATGGCAGCCAAGGCGGCCAGCGCCGCCGAAATGACAGCCTATACCTTGGCCCCCGCCCTCGACTTCGACTCCGAAGACGCCGTACGGGAAGCGATCGACGCCGTCCAGCAGTTTGATGACTTCGTCTACGCCAATGTCTTCCGTGCCGATGGATCTATCGTGGTCAATGTGGTGCGTGAACGTGAAGGTGAAGTGCCCACACGCATGTTTACCCACGAAGACGGCGTCTCACCCGATGGCGAGATCTATCACGTGCATCGCCCAATCTATGTGCAGGATCAAAAGTTGGGCGAGTTGTACTTGGGATTTTCGCTCCAAGCGATCCAAGTGGCTATTGCGCGCAGCCAGCGTACCATTGCCCTTGTAAGTACCCTTATCTTTCTCTTCGGACTTGGGGGCATGCTCGGTGTCAGCGTATTCATCACCCGGCCACTTGGTGAGATTGTGCGGGCAGCAGGGTCAATTGCCGGGGGGGATTTTTCGCAGCGTGCCGCTGTGCAATCCTCGGATGAAATTGGCAATTTAGCCACGTCGTTCAACCGCATGGTGGATAGCTTGGAGTCGACCTACTCCGCTTTGCAAACGAGTGAAGAGCGTTTCCGGGCTGTCATCGAGCACATCACCGACGCCATTGTGCTGATCGCAGCCGATGGGACGATGACCTACCTCTCGCCTTCGATCCAAGAAGTGACAGGGTATGCCCCAGACGAGATCCTTGGCAAGCCGTTCGCTGCGTTCATCCATCCAGACGACCAAGCTACGCTCCTACGTGACTTGGACGCAATGCGCACGCACGACATCCTAGCCT
>CAYYHN010000241.1:0-6621 GCA_964471245.1 uncultured Rhodothermaceae bacterium
CTATGCCTTCTGCGCGGTAGGTGTCGAACCAGCGATGGAGTTGGCGTTCGCTATAGCCAAGGTAGTAGCGAGGGCGCGTCGGCTGCGTGCGGCTCCTCTTTTGAGCAAGCGCAGCATGCGGAAGCGGTCGGCGACGGGGGATCCGCGATGGCTATGTTCGAGTTGGGCGAGGTGTTGAGCGGACTCGGAGATGAGCTTGTCGTAGTTCAAATACATGGGGGAGTCGGTCGATGGAGACGTAGACTTATACGCTCCTCAAATATACTGACACCCACGATCTGAATGCGTATAACACATCCTTGGCCGCTAGACGCAAACGGTCGATCCATTCACTGTAAGCGATCTGCATACTTTGATCGGTGATCGTTGCTAAGGCATCCTCGGCGTTGGTAAGCATGTCGAGGGCCTCGTCGGTTTTCCCTTCTGCGATGCATACAGCAGCCTCGGCGCGGAGTTGCGTCGTCTTGTCGAGGAAGGAACTGGTCTCGGCGTGATCGAGCCACGTTCGAGCGTGATCGGCGTCTTGGCGCGCTACGGCTTCGAAATAGGCTGCCTCGTGTGCGAGACTAAACAGTTAATAGCCACTTTTTCTATTCTGGGACGCGTCCGCCGCAGACGAAGAAATCGTCTTGCCGCCATGCGCAGTCGACATCAGTGAAACCGGCGCGTTCCATGGCTTTCATTTGGCGGTAGAGACTTAGTGTACCCACATGGTCAGCGATGAGGAGATGGCCGCCAGGCAGCAATGCATCGCGAACGCCTTGGAATAGCAGTTCGTAGCGGCTTTCCACTTCAGCTTGCTCGTGGGCATCATGCCCGACGATGGTATGCAGCGCTAAGGAAGCCACGACAAGATCATAGGGACCGCCGGGCAGTGGGTCGCCATCGGTTTCTAGAACGGCATGGATCGCTGTCACATCATAGCGCATATCGTTGGCTTTGGCGACGGCAAGCGAGAGCATGTCAGCGTTGGCGTCGAGGAGCGTCATGCGGCTCATGGGATAGGCAGAGAGGACGCTCAGTGCTGCGTTACCCGTTCCACAAGCCAGATCGCACACGGCGGCATCGGGGCCGAGGGGCGGCAGCGCAGCGAGCAACTCCTCAAACATAGGCACAACCAATGGCATCCGACGTTCTAGGTGCAGGTCGTACCAGTAGCCATTGTTCCAGAAGCCCCCGCGTCTTCCAAGGTTCTTGCGCCAGTTGGGTGTATTTCGTTCGTTGGTAGGCATCACATGCTCCATCTACACAAAAAAAGAGACGCGCAGCGAGAGGCGGCGCGTCAGGGGTTTCACCCATGCAGCAGACAGAAGATCCAGAGGGCGTCTGCGAAAAAGGAGAGGAGCAGGCGTAAGCCCGAAAAAGGTGTCAGGCTTCTCCGTGGATTTGGATATGGCGGTTGGCATTGCGGAAGATACCACTTTGGTTCACGTGCCCCACGTAGCGGCCAATGATACGCACTTCCTCAAACAAGTCTGGCGTAATTTCTACCGTTGGATAAGCCTCATTAGCCGGTTCTAGTCGCAGCGCACCATCGGGGTCGTTGTAGATGTACTTGAGCGACGTTTCGCCATCGTAGAGCACGGCGCCTATGCCACCATTCGGAATATCGTCGTCCATCAGCAACACATAGTCGCCATCGTGGATGTCTGCACCCTGCATCGATTGGCCGGAAACACGAATGGCGAAGATGCGATGCAATTGGGGGAAGAGGGTATCTAGAGTAATGGTACCGAGGTTGGCTTCGACGGCTTCTTGCAGCATGCCGGCTGTGATGATACCGCGAACAGGGATCCCTTGAGTCCGCAGCATATGCGTGCGATCCGCCTTAAGTTGATAGCCGTCCTCGCTCTTTTCGAGGTATCCTTTTTTGTAGAGGGCTTGCAGGTTCTGCGTGACGCTGTTGGGTGAACGGTAGCCAAACGTGTCGACGAGTTCGCGGTATGTGGGCCAAACGCCCGTTTCCTGTACGTGATTCCGCAGGTACGTTAGGAACGCAAGCTGCTTGGCTGTCAGTTGCCGACGGCTCATGCCAGTAGGAGGTTTGGTGAGCAGGAAAGGAATGTGCATACATATATAAAAACAGTATACACACATGTTTTCACATGTTCAAGAGGGCGCGTTTGGATTCTGCAAGGTGTTAGGTCGTTGCAGTTGTGCAAGCACGTCTTGGCTTCGTGTGGGGTAGGCGTCTTCGACGTGATATTGTAGGTACGTTTCGGTGAGATGCAACAGGTCGCGGCGGGCCTCGGGTATAAGCTGCATTCGAAGCACCACATCGAGTTCGGCGCGGGCACAGATACCGAAGGCGCGGAGTGCGGCACGTGAACCACGCACCGTTTGGCCGGATGGGCGCGCTCCGATGAGGATACTGCCGCTGTCCAATAAGAGTCGGCCGCCTTCATCGGGGACAGCGGCGAGGGTTTCGCGGTCGATGGCAGGGGCGAACCCCAGTAATGTAGCTAGATGAAGTTGGAAGAACGGAAGGACATTGGCAAAGAACGCCTCACTGCTATCGAGGGCACGCATGCAAGTGACGCAGAGGTTAAAGACGGATGGGTTCGGCTCTTCATCTTGCAGGAGCGCGTTCACTAACTCCATGATGCGAAGTCCTATGGTGATGCGTTCTAGGTCGGCCGCGATGCGAGGGAAGCGCTCGGCGTGGCTGCTCTCGCTAAGCAGTTGGAGGTTCCGCGTTGGGCGGTAGTAGTAGACGGCTTGGATGCATGCCATCGGTTGTAGCGTCGCGCCAAAACGGCTCTTTGGTTGGCGTGCGCCTTTGGCCAATACACCAATCTTCCCCTGTGCCCGAGTAAACAGCGTGGCAATGCGACTGGTCTCGCGGTAGTCGAGTGTGCGAAGCACGAGCGCTTCCGTTCGTGTAATCATGCAGATTTTGTGAAGGGTGATAGAATGCGGGGGTAGGTCGTCTAGCATATGTCCTGATGATCTCTTCTCCCCTGTTCTTTTCCCATGGTTTGGATCTATCGCCTACAGCAGCGGCTCGCCCTACCGCTCTGGGAGCGTCGCGCCCTGCTTGCTATCGGTGGCCTGATGCTCATCGGCACCGTCTATGATGCGGTCTTCACCGATCGGATGCCTGCCCCCGACTACACCGTTCTCGACGAAGCATATGCAGAGGCGTTGCGTCAGCATGCAGAAGCACCTGTGTTGCCGGAAACCGAGGCTGCACCAGCGCCTCTGGCTGCTATACCATTTCCCACCGAGATCACCTCGACGACGACTGAAGCGTCGCCGCAAGTCCAAGCCGATCTTATAGCTTCAGTTGACTTAAACACGGCAACGCAGGCTGAACTGGAAAGCTTACCCCGTATTGGTCCGAAGCTGGCCGAGCGTGTGCTCGCCTACCGCGAAGCACATGGCGGGTTTGCACAAGTCAGCGAATTGATACGTGTCAAAGGGATAGGCCAAAAAACGATGGCCCTACTGACACCGTTGGTTCATATCCATGCACAACCTGAAGCAGATGATTGAGCTTGTGCACTAACCCTATACGGATGGCGTATCGGTAGGACCCGTGGCTTTGGGCGCAGCACTATTAGGCGGTTGCGTGTGAGTTTTGCGGCGACGTCGATCTACGGCGTTAGGCGTCCAATGGTCTGCGACCTTCTCTTCGCGTTTCAGAAAAAGGTAGATAGGTACCAGTAGAATCGCAGCCAAGAGGCAGAATCCAACAAACGTGGCAATAATAACCGGAATGTAATCCCAGATCGTACCCATGGGTGCGCGCTGTAGGCGTGGAGAGATTAGAGCAACAGGAGCATGTCTACCCTAAATGTTTGTTGGAGGTCCACGTAGCACAGCGTAAAATCTTGTGTTTTTGATTGATATGAGCCGCTGAAGTGGTTAAACGATATGTGGATTTCCCAAAACGAATTACTAAAGATTGAAACCACACATATCTTGCATGACGTTAGCGTGCTTTACGGCTTGTCGCCGTTTGCGTACAGCACAGTTTGCTTTGCATGGACCTCACGCCACATCAGAAGAAAGCCTACCGCGAGATCCGCAAGCGATTGCGTAAAAAAGAGGCGCATACGTCGCTGAAAGGCTATGCGGGCACGGGCAAAACCTACTTGCTGGCCTATCTTGTCGACGAACTGGCGATGCAGGGCAAGCGCGTCTATGTATGCGCGCCGACGCACAAGGCGGCACAGGTGCTCCGCGAGAAGATTGGTGACGACTGGATCACCACACAGACAATCCACGCCTTCCTTGGCTTGCGCCTCGTGCCCGATAAGCAGGGCGGCTACCGTTTGCAACCGGAAAAAGGTCGGCATCTCCCCAAAGAGGCGATTGTGGTGGTCGACGAGGCCTCGATGATTGGGGTCGAGGAATGGGGTCACATCACGGCGGCTACAGGTCTCACTTGGCTCTTCGCAGGCGACCCAGCGCAGCTACCGCCCGTCAACGAGGAGCCATCTCCCGCGCTAAGTGTGCCCGGCCCGACGTTGGAGGAAATCGTTCGGCAAGCACAGGAAAACCCGATCATCCAACTCGCTACAGAAGTTCGTTCTGGCGATAGGGTGACATGGAAGGGGCAGATGAAGCAAGACGAGGGCATCGGGGTCACGAGTAACGCTGATGCGTTCCTGCGCAGCGCTATCCGCGCCTTCGAGTCCGACGCCTTCCGTATGGATGCGACGCATGCACGCATTTTAGCTTACCGCAACCGCACCGTGTCGGATTACAACGCGGCGGTCCGTAGTGCTATCTTCGAGCACGCGGAAGAACGGTTCGTTAAAGGCGAGTGGCTCATCGCGCGCGACACATGGTTCAACGATGGCATACCATACCTCATCAATAGCGAGGAGGTGCGGGTGCAGAAGGCCGTCGAGGACGAGGACATCGATCTGAAGACGGGCGAGTGGAAGGTTTGGCGGCTGACGGTGCGTGGCCGTGGAGACTTCCGGAAACGCACATTGCCCATCCTCCACGAATCTGAGTACGCCCGTTTCGACGAAGAACTCACGCATTACCGTAAGGCAGCCCTCAAGAATGACAAAAAGTGGGATGCGTTCTATGCCCTAAAGGAACGTTTCGCCCGTGTCGATTACGCCTACGCTTGCACCATCCACAAGGCCCAAGGCTCTACGTTTGACACGGCCTTTGTCGACCGTCGCGACGCGATGGTGTGCCAAGGCCCCGAGCGCCAAGCGCTTCTCTACGTTGCCGTCACCCGCCCGGCCCGGCGACTCGCCGTGTTGGTCTGAGTGCTTGCAGTTGGGGACGTGCTGGGCACATAGGTTGAGGCTCGGCTTTGCCTAGGATATCGTGACATACATCTTGAATCACCTAATTAGACCCCGTTTCCACCAGCTCTGCGTTGCTTTCCTTACACGATGCGCTGCATCGCGCTTCGAAACGCGCCTCAATCTGCTGAAAAATGACCCCCAATCCCATTAACAACCTGAATGGAACTACACCCTCGTGGTGAAGTGGGAAAACCAAAACGCAAGAGCTTCACCTTAACAGCTATGCAAAAAGAGTCTAGCAGTTCTTTTCGGCGCTATCTCGCACAACGGTATGAAATCGAAACAGGTCGGTCTGTAGCATCGCTGTCCGACGCTGCATCACAAGAACATGATTGGCTTTTCGAGTGGTTTTTGCGGCGATCGCTTCCATTGCCCTATTGCTATGACGGCATGACTGATATGCTCAAAAAGGTTGAGTCAGACCTTGTTTTGGAGGTGTATGGCATCTTTTGGTATCTGGATGGAGGGCGTAATCCTAGGGCTTCAATGCACCTGCGTGCCGAGTTCAAGAACGCCGAGATACATTATGTAATTCAGATTACACCCCAGTCGGTATTTTCGTCCGACAACAAGATGTGGAAGACGTTCTATCTGTATGTGGCGGGCGATATACCACAGTGGGATTGGTACGACGAAGTCCACGGAAAGCTTTGACGAAGAGAGAGGACACCGGCCAAGATTGAGCGTATAGTGACTCCTAGCCTCACACCGTGAGAGTTCCTCGTGCTTCCTGTCTTAACCCTTTTCTGCTGCATCCTTTAGTGCCACAACGAACACGTCGAAGGTATGGGGTGGGGCGAGGAGTCCGGTGAAGACTTCATACATGTCGAAGACCACGGAGCCATTGGCTTGGGGTATTAGTGTGAAGGTACGCTCACCTTTGAACAAGCCGAAGGGCATTCCACTTGACCACACCATGTGCTGGTTGGGTTCAAGTACGGTAACGTTAACCGGGAACGCACGGTCGGGGCCAATTTTAGCATAGACCGTGCGCCAAGCGAGATCTCACTTCGACTTTGGCCACCGTTGTATTTCATGTTGGCCATGTACGGGCATTTGTCAACAGTGCCCAGATGAGTTCAGAGGCAGCGAGGGTCGGCGTGGACATGCGGAATAATAGCATGGAGCGTTAGCGTTGGATAACAAGGGCAACCGATTACGACAGCACCTTTCCTTCCGTAGCATAACTCAAGTTGTGTCCAACTTTCGCGGGGTGGATGATATGGAAGGGATGGACAGGAAAACGGGCTTCAAAGCTACGTTCCTACCTGTCTCCACCCTTCCAAACGGTCCATCCTTCAAGTTGTGTGGTATACCACCCAACTTGAGTTAGCATAAGCCTATG
>CAYYHN010000242.1:0-6600 GCA_964471245.1 uncultured Rhodothermaceae bacterium
CTCGTCCATGACGGCGGCCGAGCTCGGCGTGCCGCTCTCCGCCTCGCTCAGGGCTGTGGATTTGAGGCTCGCCTGAATTCATTAGAGTTCGGATATCTAGGAGGTGACCATAATCACTCCCTTCAAACGTAGATGGATGGAGCTCGTTGGAAAACAACGATTGCGCCCCACCAAAACGTATTGGCACACCAACGGCTCATGTGTGCAAGCAGAGCCAAGGTTAGCCTCCCCACATCCGTGCAGACCGGCGTTGACCCGACGCAATGATGCGCCTTCTGTACGGTTCTACATACCCATTCTAGCGTTGTGCGAACGCATGGATTGGGTATACCTAACAAGACAAGCCCCTCAACGTACCTACTAACCACTCATCGGAAGACGTCATGCTAAGAAAGCTACTCCCGGTAGCTTTCTGCCTAGCCATCCTGTTTGCTCCAGGTATGGCTATCGCGCAGAATGCTACTATCAGCGGGAAAGTTGTGGACGCCGACGGCGAAGCCCTCATCGGGGCAAGCGTGTTGATTCAAGAACTCGTCATCGGTGCCGCGACAAACCTAGATGGTGATTACACCTTCGAAGTGCCTGCAGGCCAAGTCAATGGCCAAGCGGTAACCCTCAAAGCGCAGTTCGTCGGGTATACCGAAGAAAGCCGCACCATTACCCTCTCGCCAGGTGCGCAAACGCAGAATTTCGTGCTGCGTCTCGACCTGCTCCGCCTCGACGAAGTCGTCGTGACTGGTGTAACCGACGCTACGCCGCAGAAGAAGCTCGCCTTCGACGTGGATAAGCTGGATGCTTCAGCCATCGAATTGGCCCCGGCAGCCAACCCCGTCAGTTCGCTGCAAGGCAAGATTGCTGGCGCATCGGTCGTCTCGAACTCAGGTGCTCCGGGCGAATCTTCGTCGGTGCGTTTGCGTGGGACCACCAGCCTCTCCGGCAGCTCTGCTCCACTCTACATCGTTGACGGCGTCATCCTTGGCTCGGACCAAGTTGACATTGGCGCCCTCGACATCGAGAGCATGGAAGTCGTCAAGGGTGCTGCGGCCTCGTCGCTTTATGGTTCGCGTGCTCAGAATGGTGTGATCAACATCACCACGAAGCGTGGTACCGACGTGCCATTGAACCAGACCCGCGTTACGGTCCGCAACGAGATTGGGCTCAACAGCCTGCCGAACGATATTCAGGCTAACACGGCGCATAACCTGCGCATGAATGCTGGTCAGACGCAGTTTGTGGATGCCGACGGCAACCTCAATGCGTGCGACACGTGCTTCGCCAATGGCTACGGTCCGGGTACGCTGGTTGACACGAACGACAGCGGTGCTTCGTTCTATCTGAATCCGTATCCCGGTCAGCAGTTCGATGCATTCGACGAGTTCTTCGACCCCGGGAACACGTTCTCGAACTTCATCTCGGTGAGCCAGAACAGCGCCAAGACGAACTTCTTTGCGTCCTTCACCAACTACGACGAAGCAGGTATCATCGCTGGGCTCGACGGGTACAACCGTAAGAGCTTCCGTCTGAACCTCGATCACCGCGTTAACCAAGACCTGTTCGTTTCGGCTTCGTCGTTCTACTCGCAATCGACCAACGATACGCCCAACGCTTCGATCAACGCAGACAACACGTTCTTCAACCCGTTCTTTGGCCTCATGTTTACGAGCCCACTGTCAAACCTTGGGCAGCGCGATGAGAACGGGCAACTAAGCGTGCAGGCGGATCCGCTTGCTGTGGAGGAAAACCCACTCTACGTGATCGAGAACACCGAGTTGTTCAACAATCGTTCGCGCATCTTGGGGAATTTCCGTGTGCGCTATTCGCCGCTGGATTGGGTTGACCTTGAAGGGAATCTCAGCTACGACCGCTCGGACCGCGACAGCCGTCAATTCCAAGACCGTGGTTTCCAAAGCATCGACCCGTCGTCGGTCAACGATGGTCGTATTGAGCGCCGCAATGCCGTGCAGGAAGCCCTCAATGGTGATTTCACTGCTTCGATGCGCCGCACCTTTGGCGACATGACGACCCGTATGCAGCTCAAGTACCAAGTTGAGCAAGATGACTTCTACTCGGAAGGCATCATCGCAACCAACCTGATTGCAGCAGGGATTCCGGATCTGTCGAACATCCAGACAGGCGAAGGCGACAACCGTACGGTATTCTCGACGGAGACCGCGGTTCGTTCGGAAGGTTACTACGCCACACTCGACGCCGACTATGCTGATAAGTACATCGGCTCGTTCCTGATCCGCCGCGATGGTAGCTCGCTCTTTGGTGAAGATGAGCGCTGGCACAACTACTTCCGGTTCAGTGGTGCCTACCGCGTTTCGGAAGAACTGTGGTGGCCACTCCAGACCGCTATCCCCGAGTTCAAGCTACGTTACTCCTACGGTACAGCTGGCGCACGCCCCACCTTCTCGGCACAGTACGAGACGTTCAACGTGGGCGCTGCAGGCATCACCAAAGGGACGCTGGGGAATAGCTTCCTGAAGCCGGAACTGCAGACCGAGCAAGAGTTTGGTCTCGAGATGGCCTTAGGTGAGCGCTTCTTAGCCGAACTCGTCTATGCTGTGTCTGATGTAGAAGATCAGTTGCTGCTCGTACCGCTCGCCGGTTACTTCGGGTTCTCGAATCAGTGGCAGAATGCTGGTTCGCTGGAGTCGAACACGATCGAAGCACAGCTTTCGGGTAACCTGATGCGCACCCGCGACATGAGCTGGGACTTTGGGTTTACGTTCGACCGCACACGCCAAGAGATCACCGAGTTCAACTCAAATCCCTTCCGTAACGGCCCGCAGAGCATCTTCTACGTCCGCGATGGTGAAGTGATCGGCTCGATGTACGGTAACCTGTGGATCACCGAAGCTTCGGAACTGCCCGCAGAATTGGCTGGCTCGGCTGATGCATTTGACGTGAACGACGACGGCTACCTCGTACCCGTAGGTGCTGGTAATACGTATCAGTCAGGTGCAGGTGCTGACGGCCAGATTGGTACTGCCGATGACCTTTGGGGCACGACGGTTGACGTCAACGGCGAGTCGCTGCGTTGGGGTATCCCCGTTAAGTTCTTCGACGAAGACGAACAGACGGACTTCGTGCAGATCGGTGACGCTATCCCGGACTTCAACCTCGGTTTCAACACGACGTTCACCTTCAAAGGCATCACGGCGTACATGCTTTGGAATGCCCAAGTGGGCGGCGATGTGTACAACTTCACGAAGCAGTGGAGCTACCGCGACGGTCGCGCACAGGACCAAGACCAGACGGGCAAAGCTGTTGGTGACGTGAAGTCGGCAGCCTACTACGAAGTGCTCTACGACGCTACGGCTAAGAATACGCACTTCGTTGAAGATGCCACCTACCTGAAGCTCCGCGAACTGTCGCTTGGGTACACATTCAATCGGCAGCAACTGGCAAGCATCTTTGGCAATGCCTTGCACCGCGTGAACATCCGTCTGATCGGGCGTAACCTGCTCACCTTCACCGATTACACGGGCTTCGACCCAGAAGTTGGTGACGGCAACGACGCCTCGCTCTTCCGAGTGGACAACTTCGCCTATCCGAACTACCGCACCTTGACGGGTGTGCTCGAAATCCAGTTCTAGATGACATCCGCACAGTAGGGCTCATGCAGGGTCCTACTGTGCGCACGGTCTACTTCTCGACATTCATTTAGCGATTCAACGCAATGAAAACGAAATACATTCTTTTACCCTTGCTCTTGGCATTTGTCTTTGTAGGCTGCCAAGACCTTGCGGTGGAGAACCGCAACAACCCCGACCGTATCCTAGCGCTTGGTGAGCCCCAAGACGTGGAAAACCTGATCCGGGGCACCTTCGATACCTACTGGTCATCACAGCAATGGTCGAGCATGTCGATGCTGCTGACCACGATGGCTGACGAAAACTCTTCGGCATGGGCCAACTGGGGCATGCGCGACCTCTCCTCAGAGCCGCGTATTACGTACAACAACGACCCCTCCTACAGCCGTTCATCTGCTGCTGAAGATGCATGGTTCCGTAGCTATACGCTGATCTCGAACGCCAATGACGGCCTCCAGACCATCGCAGCCGACGAAGCACGCTTCACAGGTGCTGGCATCGATGTGACACGCGCCAAGGCCTTTGCTAAGGTCATGCAAGGAATGGCGCACGTGTGGCTGGCGACGTACTACGACCAAGCCTTCATTGTCGATGAGGCAGTCGATCTACAGGCAGTGGCCCTTGGTCAGGCTGAACTCAACCTGTCGCCGTATACCGACGTGATGGCTGCAGGTTTGGCAATGATCGATGAAGGCATTGCCCTTGCTAACAGCGGGAGCTTCGAACTCGGTCCTGACTGGATCTTCGGTCTGACCCTGAGCAACGCTGATCTCGTCAAGTTTGCTAACTCAGTTGTGGCACGCAGCCTTGCATGGGTTGCGCGTAGCCCTGAGGAGCGTGCTGCAGCCAACTGGAATGAAATCCTGAGCCGCATCAACGCAGGCATCACCGAAGACTTCATCCCTGTTGGCGATGATGATGGTACCCGTGAATGGTCATCGATGCATTTCTACGGGCAGAACGGCACAACGTGGAGCCGGGCCGATTACCGCACCATTGGTGCTGCTGATGAAGGTGGTGGCTACGATGCATGGTTGGCTACGCCGCTGCAAGACCGCCTCGTGTTTGATATCTCAACCCGCGACCGTCGTGTCGTCGGTGATGCTGCTGACCTGACAGTGGATGGCAAGTACTTTGAGTATCAGGGCAACAACGGGCCGTTCCCGTCGTCCCGTGGTACCTACCACTATTCCTCGCACAATCACAAGCGCTGGCAGGAGTACAATGCTGCAGGCGCCAACGGCCCTATGCCGTACATGCTGATGACTGAAATGGACATGCTTCGCGCTGAAGCGTTGCTGCGCACAGGCGGTAGCACGAGCACGGTAGCTGATCTCATCAACCGCACGCGTGTTGCCAATGGCGAACTGCCTGCGATCAGCAGCAGCAATCCAACTGGCTCGCCGAGCGATGCGCATAGTTTGGCTGACAATGCAAGCCTCTGGTCTCTCGTGAAGTACGAGAAGCGTATTGAAACCTTCCAAACAGCTGGTGGGCTTGCCTACTTCGATGACCGTGGTTTCGGTGACCTCGTGTCTGGCACGCCGGTGCACTTTCCTGTACCCGGTGCTGAACTCGAAACACTCGGCCTACAAATCTACACCTTTGGCGGTGGTGACGCCGGTTCGGCTCCGAAAGATGCCAACGGCCAGTTCGTGAATAACGAACGCTTCGCCCGCACCAAGTAAACTTACCACGATCCTCCCTCTAATCGTGTAAGTGGATGAGTGCAAGGGAGCCAGCACATCGATCTGTGTTGGCTCCTTTGTTTTTACTGGCACGCAAAAAGAGGCATGTGTAACTTGCGTGCCGCTGTTGAACCGAATGAACGACACACGTATGAAAAAGCAGATCGGTCTCGTGCTCCTCTTCGTTGCCCCATTGGTGTTGATGAACTGCGCAGGTGCTGCCTCGGCTGGCAAAGAGCGTGGGGCAACCTATCGGACGAGTTTGGGTTCATTGCCCAGCAATGACATGAAACGGATCGTGAACGAGGCCGTCATGATGCGCTATGCGTTCAATGCAAGTCGCACGGTAGATACTCCTGAAGACTACTTGCTGGAAACCGACTGGCGCGAATCGGCTGCACTGCCTGATGAGCAAGCGATGGGGTATGGTTTTAACCGCACTCGGATTATCATCTCCGCACGCCCTGCCAACCGCATGGGAGGGGCACTTGGCTCGTATCGTGTCTCCTTCCGAGCAGAATCCCAAGTGCGCCGAATCGATAGCAACATATGGGAAGACGCCTCGATGAGCGAGCAGCGCTACGCTTATGTCAAGGAGATCGTTGATTACATGAAGGACGAATTCCGTTCGACATTCCGGAACCAGTAAGCAGCCCACTAGGGCGAACGCATGAAGTACGGACTCCTGATTTTGTTGGTATTGAGCATGGTGATGGTGGGGTGCGCCGAGCGCATGGATGATGGCAATGAACCGGCGAGCTATGATCCGCCCGGTTCGACCAACACCGAAGACAAGCCAATTACGCTGCAAGAGCGTGGCATTACACGCATCGGGGCGGTTGCTTTTTCGAATGACTTCGAGGGGGCGCGACTCAACGGCATCGAGCAGACGGGTGACGCCACCTTCACGATAGCGATCACGCCTGAGAATGCGCCGATCAACAACAGTGCGTGGTATGCGTTCCAAGTCATCGCCGACGCACCGCAGCAGATTGCCGTAACGCTTGCGTACGAAGACGGCGAGCACCGCTACATGCCCAAGCTGAGTCGTGATGGGCAGGCCTGGCAGGCGATTGACCCGGCTGCATACGTGCACGACACAACCAATGGCACTGCTACGCTAACGCTTGACGTGGGGCCAGAACCGTTGTGGGTGGCCGGGCAGGAGCTGATGACCTCATCATTCTACAATGCATGGATTGATGGCTTGGCGCAACGGCCCTTTGTGACTGCCGAAAAGATTGGAACCTCAAAGCAGGGACGGCCACTGCGAAAGATGGTCGTTGGCGAAAATCTTGAGGCCAAGCGCTATG
>CAYYHN010000243.1:0-6593 GCA_964471245.1 uncultured Rhodothermaceae bacterium
GGTTGGGGTAGTTCTGCTGGAGCACAAATGTCCCCGGCAGCGACGTGGTCACTTCATTGGGAAGTGCAATCGAGATGTGTTGTAGCGCACGTTCCAGCACGTTGTCGCGCCCCTCTTCCATAGCAACAAGGCTTGGGATCTCCTCGACATCGGGCGGCACACCAACGACCTCGTAGTTGACACCGTTGCGGGAGAGGTAGCGCTCATTCGAGAGGGTCAATTCCCAGCCATTGGGTAGCTGGCGCGACATCAGGTTCGAAAAACCGCCTGAGGTTGCTTCGCCGATGAGCGTAACGTTGGGAAGACCTTGCATCACCAGTGCCTGCACTTCGGCAGCGCTGGACGTGACCTTGCTGGTGAGTAAGATGACGGGCTTGCCAAGGAACGACACGCCATCGGGTGCAATCATGCGGGCTTCGGGTGTGGCAAACGTGGTGTAGTCGCCCACCCGAGCTTGTTTGTAGAAGCCGACATGCGGTACGTCGATGAAGCGAGCCGCCAATACGCGTCCAAGGTGGTCGTAGCCGCCGGGATTGAGGCGGATGTCGATGATGAGCGCATGGAGATCTTGGAACTCCGTCAGAATGGCGTCGAGCCCCGCACCAAAGACCGCTGCTTCGTCAGCAGGCTGGTCGGCGAAGTCGTAGAATTGCAGGATGTTCATGTAGCCTATGGCCTCGTTGATGGTAGAAACGATGATCTGGTCATCACCCAGCACTTCGATGGACGCTTCATCCATGTAAGACAGCAGCACGGGCAGGTATTCGCTAAAGCGCTCGTACATCCAAATGGAAGCGGGAAGCGGAACAGGCGAGAAGTCGACATCTTCCTCGGGGATCAATAAGCCACCATGCCCATCGGCCAGAGGGGTCATCATCTCAGCAAGAATGGAAAAGAGATCCTCAGGTGAAGTCTGGTCGTCAATCATGGGACGATAGGTTGCATAGACCGCATGCCAATCCACGTCGGGGTGCAGATCGAAGAAAGGGAAGTGCGTTTCAATCGCGTGCCAGACGACTTCGAAGGTCGCCACCGGGTCATCGGTTGCCTCGGTGATGGGGAGATCTGGCAGCGCATCAAGGCGGGTAAACGCCATGACGGTCTCTTCGAACGTTGTCACCGTTAGGGTATCACCTTGGATATCAAGAACGCCAATGGCGGCACGTGAAAGCTGCCCATTGTCATCTTCGTCAAGGTCATAGAGCATGCCACTGTCGATTACCGTGTCATCGACGAGAAAGCGGCTAATAGGGGTGACCTCGTACACGGATCCAAGGTCATTAGCAATGTCGAGGGCTAAGCCGTAGCCTTGGCTGAACCAGATGCCATCGAACGGACTTTGAGCGGTAGCATTGGGTGTGGTCAGGCCAAAGGTGGCAAGGAGTAGGAAGGCGTAGCACGAGGCAAAAGCCAAGCGTTTGGGCAGAATCGAAAGGCACATGGTTAAAGAGGTTGAGCACATGGATAAAGCAGGGTTGGATCGACTGCGCGCGGAGGGTATAGCATCCGCGCGCAGGTAGGGCAGGCGTGCCTAGGCTTATTGGGCCTCCACGAAGCGCGCGATAGCTGCATCGATCCGCGAGGCGACATCACCCCACGCAGCTTGGTCGAAGGTGGCGTCCATGTTGGTTAGGAGGAAGTAGCCCGATGCCCCCGACGTAGCGAGTTGGAGATGCGTCGAGACGCCGAAGCTGTTGCCACCATGAGCGAACGTATCGCCGTCGCGGTACCAGAAGACGCCGTGGTTGTCCGCAAAGCCGTCGGGGACCAGTCCAGTTGGGAGGAGGTCACCGAAGAGTAGCGCGTAGCTGTCGGCGCTGAAGAGTGTCGTGCTCTGGCCACGGATTCCTTGGGCCATGTCGAGGAGGTAGCGCCCGAGGTCGGCATTGGTGGTAAAGATGCTGCCTTCCGGGTACGAATCGTTGCCGTAGCGTGGGAATGGCGTGTCTTTGTCGAAATACCCTACGGCGAGATTGGCTGCACTGACTTCTGCTACATCATAGGTGGAGGCGTGCATGCCTAGTGGGGCGAGAATCTCGGCCTTCACATAGGTAGCAAACGGTTGGCCTGTTGCTTGTTCGATGAGGTAGCCCATCAGGCCCGTAGCGACATTAGAGTAGGCCCACGATGTACCTGGCGCAGTAGCTGCGAAGTTCTCTAAGCTGTAGAGATCGCCGTCGTCAAGATAGTACTCCGCAAGGAAATCCTCTAGCGGCCGTGCTCCTCGCTGTTCAATGCCCAAGCCATCTTGCAGCATCTCTGCGCCGCGTGTGCCTACGTTCTCCCCGGGGAGGATGTAGTAATTCTCGGAAAGGTACGTCTCTGGTTTGTCGAGCAATCCCGAGGTGTGTGTGACAAGGTGCCGCACTTGGATCGTTGCATCCGGCCGTTTGGGGTTGACCAACGTGACAGGGAGCAAGTCGTTGATGTCGGTATCCAGCGAAAAGTAGCCTTGTTCAATCGCCTTCACCACAGCTGCGCCTACAAACGTTTTGCTGATAGATGCAATGTGCTGGACCGTCGTGTTGGTGTAGGCAATGCGTTGATCAAGATCTGCGTAGCCGAAGGCTTCTTGGTAGACTACGGCATCGTTATGCACAACCGAGACCGCGAAGCCGGGGACCTCAGTGGCGTCGAGGATTTGCTCAAGCGATGCCGTCAACTCCGCGGGCGTGTTGGGTGCATTGGGTGAACTGCCAACGACATCGCTGTCGTCATTGCATCCCATACTGATCGTAAAGACAACGAGCACCAGCACCGCATAGCGAGCCAAAGAGCGGATTATGCCTTGGCGCAGATTGTTCGTGGAAAGCGTGGGCATGTTGTGTTGATTTAGTCGGTGATTCATGGCGGTATGGTATGTTTGGTTGTGTTTTCTATGATTTGCAGAAAGGCGTGGTCTACCTACAAGCGAACGTGCTTAACAATACGGGGGAGCCGTAGCGTAGCAGTTGCCCGAATATGCCCAAGGACTGACACTTTGCGCCAAAACAGCGTCAACGCCGACATCTTCTTGTGATGATTAATCGTTGACTGGAACAACAGCCGCGCAGCCTATGCCAGTGCCATTGGAGTAGGGTTACAGGGGAGGGAGGCAATTACAGCACAAGGATGCACCCAAGGAGGCGGAGTGCATCTGTGTGAAGTCGCGGAGTAGTCATGTTATGTAGAGCGGCTTGATGAAGCGTATCGTGAACGCTTGCATGGTAACCACCCCGCGTGCGCGCATCGTTCTGGATTATAGATGCAGACGTGCTTGTGAAAATCCGAACGTTTTAGGTGACTTCTCGAACGTTTGTCCGCAACGGGGAAGTAGAAGGTGCCTCAGCGTATTTGATTGCTGTCAACTCTGCTGAGCTTTGACCCATGCGCGGGGTGTCATCCCCGTCATTTTCTTGAAATAGGGATTGAATACCGACTTGGAGTTGAACCCGCTTTCATAGGCAATAGACAAGAGGGTCAGGTTGCGGTACGATGGGGTTAGTGCTTTTTCTTGAAAAGTAGCCAGCCGATAGGCGTTTACGAACTCATTGAAGTTCTTGCCGACGTGCGTATTGAGGAGCCATGAGAGCTTGTTCGGGTGCAAGTCGATATGTTGGGCGACGTGCCGAAGCGAGAGTAAAGGGTCGAGGTGGAGTTGCTCGGAGGTCATGGCCGTCGTTAGCCGTTCGAGATAGCGATCTGCATCGGGAGACGGGAGTACGGTGGCACTCTGCGGAGAAGGTGCTGGCAACGGTATCGGGAGCCCGGTGGGCGGGGCGTGGTCTGGGAATCCCATACGATCTACAAGGGCTTGGAAGCGCGCGTCATCGCGGATGCTGTCCCATAGCCAGAAATGCTTGAGCGTAACAAGCATGGCCGAACGTTCTGCAAACCCTCGTTCTAACCACAGGATCGCTGCATCTGGCATGCTCAAAATGGCATACAGCTGCGCCGCATCCATCGGGTCGACAAACGATTGCTGCTTGAGGGCAGGCAGTACGCTCGCCCGTTCGCCCATCAAAATCTGGACGATGAGTCGATCTTGATGGGCAGGTCCTTCCCCGTTTGTAATCGCCAAGGCGGTGTCAATGGCCGCTAGGGCTTCGTCGAAGCGGCCCAAGTACCCCAAGACGTGGCCGCGCCACCGATGCGCTTCGCCAAAGTTGTGTTCGAGTTCCAGCGCTTGGTCGAAGGCGCGCACAGCTTCCTCGAAGCGTGCACCAAAGTAGTAGCACATGCCCAACTGCCAATGCCGAATGACATGCAGCGGATCAGTCTTTAGCAACTGCCGCGAGATTTGAATGGCGCGGTCGCAGTCATTTTGGATAAAGATATAGTAATAGGAAATGAACTCGTTTTGGTCTGAAAGCCCCAATTGTACGGCTTCGCTATATGCTCGTAGCGCTGCATCCCAGTTCCAATCGTAGAACAGGTAGACATAAGCGAGGATTCGATAGCCATGAGGGTTCGTGGGGTCGAGCGAAATGGCCTTTTGTGCGGCGTTGCGTGCGGCATCGAAGCCCTCGGCTTGTGAGATCAGGTTGAAGCCTGTGTAGTGCAAATACGTCTCGGCGATACTCGCATGGGCCTCCGCAAAGAAGGGGTCGAGGGTGGTGGCTTCCTGAAAACAAGCCATCGCTGCTTTTATGTCATCGAAGTCCTTGCGTTTAAGCTGGTACTTCCCCTTGAGCAGCAAGTTATACGCGTCGATGTTGTCCGTAGGAGCCTTGCGAGTGGTCTCATCAATATCGAAATGCCCGAAGTGCTCGCGGATCTTGTCGGCGATGAGTAAGCTGATTTCGTCTTGCAGGGCAAAAATATCGGCCAGTTCGCGGTCGAAATTGCGCGACCAGATATGAAAGCCGTCCTCCGTACGTATCAGCTGTGCAGTGATGCGCACCTTGGCACCAGACCTCCGAACGCTGCCTTCTAGCACGGTTGCAACACCTAAGCGGTTGCCGATGGTGCGGATGTCGATGGCCTTGTTTTTGAAGGCAAATGAAGAGGTGCGTGCTGTTACTTTCAACCCTTGGATCCGCGTCAGCGCATTGATAATCTCCTCGGTAATCCCATCGCTGAAATACTCGTTTTCTGGATCAGCGCTCATGCTGACGAACGGCAAGACGGCAATAGAGGGGGAGGCAACGGGCGCGTGCGGACGCGTAGACATAGCCTAGAATACAGTAGGCGAACAAGGTACGACGGGACTCAATATACTACGCACGAAAGCCTTATCGTAGGTAGCATAGCCGAATGCAAATCTACGCCATAGATCTCGTCAACAGCCCAAAAAGAGAAACTGGAAATGCATTTACCTAGGCGAGAATGATTACGCCAAATGTGCCGTCAAATTCATTCCAAGACAATGAAGAGCGTCCCATGTTTATGTGTTTGACACCCCAAATAACAGCGGTGACTGCAACAAGCAGGGCTGCTAAGTAGAGTGCTTGAGTCATGCGAATATAACGTATAGGTTTGTGCCGAAACTAGCGCCATCCTGTTCTCTGGAGAAACGTAGGAGCTTTGGAAAGAAAAGGAAAGGTACCTACGGTTCTCATCCGCTGTGATGTATTTGTTTTGGGGCTATTCGATTACAGGCCGTGTGAGATCGTCAAACGAATACGGTGTACTTCATTGTAGCGTACAAGTCCACTACCACGATTTCCGCCCTCTGGAACTGGCTCACTGAAAGACAACGCCAACTCGACTTTCGTCTCGCCGTACCTCCACTTGCCGCTTTGTCGCCACGTTGTCACGTCGCCTAGGCTTCGAGCTTCAAGGACTGTGCTCTCGGTCGGCTTCCCATATGCGCTCGTAAGGTGAGCGTATAATGCAGCGTAACGCTCTTGAAATGCTTTCAAGCTTTCCTGAGGTTGCTGTACCCAATATCGTTTACCCTCTTGCCCTCCCCACTGGTATTGCAATTTCCTCACCCTATCGTCAGCGGTAGCAGGGAAGTATAGTGTCACTAACGGTACATCAGGCAGGAGCGGGTCTTCTCGGAGATAGATCTCTGGTTGTTCCAGCGGGATTGCATAGCGGGATATGTAGTTTGATTCTGCCTGTACGCGCTCTGAGCCAAGCGCTGCTTCCATTTCCCGAAAGACAACGATTGATTGAAGTTCGACCTCAGGTGTGATGATCTCGTCCGTTTGCTCCACTAAGGGAGGTGCCGCCGGTTGACTCGTGGCGCAGCCGTAATAGAGAGCAAAAAAGATGAGTACGGTGATACGATACATTGTTGTTAGGTAAGTGCGAAAATGAAAGGCGCGTGGCGCAAAAGATGTGTGAAGCAAACTTTCGAGAAACTACTGGCCAGAGCGCGGATTGGAAACGCCGCACAATGTTGTGAGGCTTTCATTTGCTTGGGTACCCTATATACTGTCCCTCATAATGCCCCTAACTTGCGAGCCCATTCCAAAGCAAAGTTCTCAGCGAATGATTCCCGGCGACGGAGCGAGTTGAACCATGGTTGGTTAATGTGACCTATTTCATGGAGAAACAGATGATACAGGTAATACCGCCTCACCTCTTCGAACTTCCAAACAAGTCGCCATACGCCACCGTCCGAGCGCCATCGTTTACACCACGGAGCATAATGCCGAACGGAT
>CAYYHN010000244.1:0-6572 GCA_964471245.1 uncultured Rhodothermaceae bacterium
GTCGCCAAGCGCCTGATGGACTTCGGCTTCCATGCCCCGACGATGTCGTGGCCGGTCGTCGGCACCGTGATGGTGGAGCCGACCGAGAGCGAGAGCAAAGCCGAACTCGACCGCTTCTGCGACGCGATGATCGCCATTCGCAGCGAGATCCAAGAGGTGCAACTCGGCGTGGCAGATCCGGTGAACAACGTGCTCCACAACGCACCGCATACCGCCGCCCTCGTCCTCGCCGACGACTGGAACCTGCCGTACACCCGCGAGCAGGCCGCCTTCCCGGCCCCGTGGACACGCGACCACAAGTTCTGGCCCACCGTCCGCCGCGCCAACGACGCCTACGGCGACCGTAACCTCGTCTGCTCCTGCCTCCCCCACCGCTTCGAGTTGCTGCACGTTGCGAATCTTGCTCGCTATCCCTTCGACCTCAGGACGCCGGTTTTCGTTCGCCGAAAGGGCGGCATCCCACTCTTCGCGGGGTGGAAAGGGTGGACGGATGCAAGGTTCGTCTGTCTGACCTGCACCAAGCCTCTAACATGAAGGCGATGCTGCTTGCAAGCGGCATCGCCTTTTTTGCTGGTGATGTGGCAACCCTTTACCAAGCCCTACCCTAGGTGGGAATCCTGAGCAGAGCCCAGATAGCTCCGTCTACTTTTTCGGTGTCTTGCAGTCAGAGGCATCCGAGACATCACCGTGCTCTAAAACGCGAGCGCGATAAGCTTTTTCGAGGTCCCACTGGTTGCTGAAGCCCGATGCGAAGGCCGCAAAGTTCGGATGCTGGGCGAGGTGCTCCCATTCCGCATCCGACAGCATGCCGTTCGACCCGATGTACCAGTTGGGACGGCCTTCGCGGTAATACAGGTCGAGGCGCGCTGTGCCGAGCGGCAGGTAGTCGTCGGCGCAGTCGAGTACGATGCCGTGGTATTCGAGGGCGAACCATGCCTGGAATACGGCAAAGCTACTGGTATCGGGCCACGGGCCGCGATCTTTCGGTGCGTCCTCCAATAGCTCGCGAAAGACGGCCTCAAACCGTTGGTGCCGCGCCAAATAGGCGATGCACTCATGAGCGTTTTGCAGGTCGGGCACCAGCACAGTGAAGAAGTCTGATGACCAGTTGTACTCGGGGCCAAAGCCGCAATAGTCTTGGTACGGCTGCTTGGGCCGCACCACCAAGAGCGAACGGTTAATCGAGGTGAGGCGGGGCAGGTTGTTGGCATCCATTGGGGCGTGCTGGGCTGAGTCAACAGAGGGCAACACGCAAGTATAGCATCTCGGCACGCGATACCCAACAGGGTTGCTTTTGAGGATGCGCGGACGTAGGCTGTCTATAGTAATCTTTTTATCCCCTCTGATAGCGCTCTCATAGAGTGAAGAAGCTTGTTGTTACGTTCCCTCTCCTGGCTAGGAGGGAGAACGTAATTCGAGCCGACGTAATTAACGTGCTACCTATGGCTATTCGGACTTCGCAGAAACAAATCTTTGTTGCCTCATTCCTCCAGTGGTGCTTTGTTGCATGGTGTCCTCTAGCCAGCTATGCACAGGCCGCCCCCCTTACGCTCTACCAGCGCGACGGGCATGCAATGGGCACGACGGTCGAACTGCACGTCTACGCCGCCTCACAGTTAGAAGCCGATGCGCTGTTCACCGACGCCTTCGCCGAGATCGAGCGAATCGAGCAGATGCTAAGCACCTACCGCCCAACGAGCTTGGTCTCCGACCTCAACGCGCGTGCGGACGACGAAGCCGTCACCGTGTTACCCGCCTTTGCCCGATTTCTTGGCCGCACGCTTGCATGGAGCGCCAGCACCGACGGTGCCTTCGACCCAACGGTCGGCGCATTGGTGCAGGCGTGGGGTTTCTTTCGCGGCGAAGGGCGCTATCCGACCAACGATGAGCTAACCGAGGCGCGTGCCCAAACTGGATGGCAACAGGTCCAGTTCGACCTTGAAGCCCGTACGGTCCGTTTCATTCAGCGTGGCATCCGGCTCGACTTCGGCGGCAACGGCAAAGGCTATGCGATTGACCGTGTGCAGCAGCGCTGGCGACAGCAAGGCGTGACGGCGGGGCTCGTCGTGATGGGCAACAGTTCGATCTATGCCATCGGTGCCCCACCAGAACAGGATGGGTGGCGCATCGCCATCCCAGCCGTCGGCGGTACCGAACGGCTGGTGCTGCTGCGCGATCAGGCGATGGCGACCTCGGGTGGGGCACATAAGTATTTTGAGCTCGACGGTCAGCGCTACATCCACATCCTCGACCCGCGGACGGGCCACCCAGTCCAAGGACGCGTACAAGTCAGCGTGGCCGCGCCGACGGCCGAAGCCGCCGATGTGCTCTCCACGGCGCTGTTCGTCCTTGGCCCTGGTGTCACTAATCAATTGCTTGCAGCAGCGCACGCAGGTGCTTTTTTTGTCGAAGGCGTGCCCGATGCGGCCCGTGAGGTCAGCATTCGATGGTGCGAACAAGTACCTTGTAGGCACACCGCATCCGATCCATCCGAACAGTAACTCCCATGGTAACACGTAGGCATTTCTTGGGCACCGCCGCTGGTGCTGCCGCCGCCCTCTGGACGTCCCCCTGGTCGCTCGGCGCGACAGGTGTAGCTCCATCCGACCAGATCAACCTCGGCGTCATCGGCGTGGGCAGCCGGGGCCGCTGGATGCTGGAGCAGGCGCTACGGCATCCGGGCATCCGTGTCGGCGGGCTGGGCGAGATCTACACGCCGTACCTGCAAGGCATCGAAGACGTGCTGCCCGATGCCAACGTGCCCGTCTACGCCGACTACCGGCAACTGCTCGACGACGCCAACCTCGACGCCGTCATCATTGCGACACCGTTGGGCGTGCACGCGGGGCCGATGATCGCGGCTGCTGAGCGGGGCGTACACATCTACGGCGAGAAGGCACTGGCGTTCACCCAAAACGAATGCGACCGGGTGGTGCAGGCGGTTGGAGCAGGCGGCGTCCACTTTCAGATTGGGCATCAATACCGCCATGCGCCGCGTGTGAAGGAGGCGTTGCGGCGCGTGCTCGCAGGCGAGATCGGGCACGTGACGCATATCTACGCCTACTGGCACCGCAACAACGACTGGCGGCGGCCTGTGCCCAGCCCTGAAGACGAACTGCACGTCAACTGGCGGCTCTACGACACGTGGTCGCGTGGGCTGTTGGCCGAACTTGGCTCGCACCAGATCGACATGGCCAACTGGGTCTTCGGCGAGATGCCGACGATGGTATTTAAAGACGGCCGGCAGACCTACGACAACGTGCAGGCACTGTTCACCTACCCGAGCGGTGGCACGCTGTTCTTCAGCTCGGTGCTCAGCAACCGCCGGATGGGCTACCAGATCCGCATCTTCGGCACGGAAGGCACGGTCGAGCTCCGCTTCGAAGATGCATGGATCGCCTACGAGCCGTACCGCAATAACTCAGCTGTCCCTGAGCCTGAAAACGACGAGGCATGGGTCCGTGCCTCCCCCTCGCTTGCCCCCAGCGGCGACATGCCCACCGATGGTCTCGGCGACCCCATCACGCTCCCTGACGACGCCCCACAACCCTCCGCCGATTACGCGAGCCTCGACGCTTTCTTCACCGCCGTCCGCACTGGCACACGTCCATGGGCCGACGAACACGTTGGCTGGCGTGCCACGGCCCCCGTCATTGCTGGGCAACGCGCCATCCGGACGGGCACATCGCAGCAGATTCCACAAGCACCCGTTGGGTGAAAAACTCGATTCGCAACCAACGAAATGTCCCAAGCCTCTCCTGTGCCTCAAACCATGCTTTTCCCATTTCTTATCCTCGTGTTGCTCTTTGCCATCGCACCTGTAGCAGCACAGTCGTCGGATGATGGTTGGACGATGCTGTTTGATGGCACCTCACTCGACGGCTGGACAGCGCTCGGCGGTGAGGCGACGTATGCCGTGGAAGATGGAGCTATCGTCGGGCGGGCGCGGACGGGAACGCCGAACACGTTCCTGACGACGGAGCAGATGTACGGCGACTTCATCCTCGAGTATGACGTGTGGGTCGATTCGCGACTCAATTCTGGCGTGCAGATTCGCAGCAACAGCAACCCTGACTACCGAAACGGTGTGGTGCACGGCTACCAAGTCGAACTCGACCCGAGCCCACGGGCCTACACAGGCGGTATCTACGACGAGCAGCGGCGCGACTGGATCTATCCGCTGGCGCGTAACCCGAAAGGGCAAACTGCCTTCAAGCACGGCGCATGGAACACCATCCATGTCGAGGCCATCGGGGCCGAGATCTACACGTGGGTGAACGGCCACATGGCGGCGCGGCTGGTGGATGACATGACAGCCGAGGGCTTCATTGGGCTGCAAGTACACAGCATCGGCGATGCGGCGCTGGCCGGGGCCGAGGTACGCTGGCGCAACCTGCGCATCCGTACGGACGACCTCATGGCCCACCGCTGGGCACCCGACCCCGACGTACCCGAAATCAGCTACCTCCACAACACGCTGACGGACCACGAGCAGCGGCGTGGCTGGCGACTCCTGTGGGATGGTGCCTCCACCGATGGCTGGCGCGGCGCCCGCCTCGACGACTTCCCCGCGCACGGTTGGGAGATGGCCGATGGCGTGCTGACAGTCCTCGCCTCAGGAGGCGGCGAATCCACCAACGGCGGCGACATCGTCACGCGTGACGTGTTTAGCGACTTCGAACTCGAGCTCGACTTCATGATCACCGAGGGTGCCAACAGCGGCATCAAGTACTTCGTCAATACCGATCTCAACAAAGGCCCCGGCTCATCGATTGGCCTGGAATACCAAATCCTCGATGATGCTAAGCACCCAGACGCCAACGAGGGTGTTGGCGGCAACCGGACGCTGGGATCACTCTACGACCTCATCCCTGCTACCAACGTCTCGGTGCCCTCGCGCGGCAAGCCGTTCAACGGCGTCGGGCAGTGGAACCGAGCGCGGCTCGTTGTGAAGGGCAACCACATCGAGCATTGGCTAAACAACTTCCTTATCCTGCGCTACGAACGCAGCACACAGATGTACCGTGCCTTGGTCGCAAAGAGCAAGTACCACGTCTGGCCTGACTTTGGCGAAGCTGCTGAGGGGCACATCCTCCTGCAAGACCACGGCGACCGCGTCTCCTTCCGCAACATCAAGATTCGGGAGTTTTAGGACTCGGCGGGGCCTCACGGGTGGGGACGTTGTAGGTGGGGATGCCCTTCGGGCTAGGATGGGGGCTCGCTGTCGCCCTCGGATGGGGACACGGCTACGCCGCTTGTGTGGACATGTGGGAGAAAGGGGGAGATCAGGAAAGGGAGAGAGGGAAAGAAGGAGGTTGAATGAGAACGCCTTGCCCTGTGCCCCAAGCTCCGTGCCACCAGCCCCAAGTACCCAAAACCAAACACCAAGTACCTGTGAACGAAGAGAACACTTCTGATCGGCATTTTAGGTGGCGTGGCACGTCGATCTCGCGCATCGAGGCCTTTTGCGATGCGGTTTTTGCCATCGCGACGGCGCTGCTGGTCGTCTCGGCCGATATGCCGGAGACCTTCGACCAACTACGCGACGTGATGGTCCGGTTTCTGGGCTTTGCGTTTAGCTTTGCGCTGCTGATGCTGATCTGGTATTTCCACTACCAGTTTTTCCGGCGCTTCGGCTTACAGGACCGCCTCACCATCGTGCTAAATGCTGCCCTGATGTTCGTGGTGCTATTCTACGTGTATCCGCTCAAATTCCTGAGCAACGCGCTCGCTGCGGTCTATGCAGGCGTACCCATGGGCGTAACGCTCGCAGATGGCAGTGTAGTTGCACCAATGCAAGGTAGTGATTGGCCGGAGTTGATGATCATCTACAGCAGCGGCTACCTTGCCATCTTCCTCATTTTCACGCTCCTCTACCTGCATGCCTACCGGAAACGCGGCGCACTCGGCCTCAGTCTACTCGAAGGTCAGATGACGCGCCTACACGTCGAGACAAACTTGTTGCAAGTTCTGTTCGGAGTTGCCTCCATCGCCATTGCTGCGTTTTTGCCCATCAACTACGTGCCCTTTAGTGGCATCATCTACATGTTCGTTGGCCCTGCCGTTGCGGTATATGCCATTGTCCGCAGCCGAAAGTGGAAAGCGGCGGCATCTTAAAGAGGCCATTGGCCGTTAGCTGTTGGTCATTGGGGACCTGTTAACATACGCTTGTCTCGTTCCCAAACCACAGACCACGAAAGTGAGGCGTTGCCGAACGTACGAACCACGAACTGCCATGAACCAGCCGCCGCAAGCACGTATCACTAGGAATGGAGTGCTCTTGGCGAGTCTCTTTTGGGGGCTGTATGCGGTGTTGTACTCCGTCCTCATCAGCATGAGTGACGAGAGCGGATTTGTGGGCTTGCTAGCAGGGCAAGTGTGGTTTAATGCCATCCGTGGGGTGCTCGTGGTACCTATTTGGTGGCTGATGCTGCGGCGGCTCGATGGCGTGCGATGGCGCTGGAAGCTACCGCTGCACATGGTGATGGCACTGCTCTATTCGGCCGCTAGTCTTGTGCTCCTAATCGGGATGCTGACCCTCTTCGGGCAACGCGGTGCTCTCGCCGCTATCG
>CAYYHN010000245.1:0-6569 GCA_964471245.1 uncultured Rhodothermaceae bacterium
AGCCGACGTATGAGGAATACAATGAACGTCGCGAGGTCATCCGCAAGGTATTCAACGACCGCAACCGGCGAAATCCGGCCTACATCGTCGTGGACAGCCCGGATGAAGTGCGGCCCATCATGGAGGCGATCCAGCAAAAGATCGACGCGGATACGTTGTCGCCGACGATACGCAGCGTAGAAAGCTTGCAAGATCGATTCCCATTGGAAGCCGAAGCGCAGCAAGCCAAGCTGGCGCGCATAGCCGCCGTCCGAGAGCTACTTGACGACCCGCTCGTGCAGGAAGATGCTGATCCAGAGCTAGAAAAGCTGCGCCGCGCAGCCCAAACGACTGCGCCAATTGCACTGAGCCAAGTGCCGGACTTTTTACAAGAGCGTTTCACGTCGAAAAGTGGCGAGCTAGGCAACTTCATCATCATCTACCCCTCTGTCGGCTTGTCTGACGGCCGCCTCTCGATGGCGTTTGCCGAAGATGTGGGCACCGTCGTGACCGAAGAGGGCGAGACCTACCACGCAGGCTCCACCTCTATCGTCGCTGCTGACATGCTGCGCCTGATGCTCGACGAGTCGCCGTGGATGGTGTTAGCGACGTTTGCCATTGTGGTTGTGCTCATGTGGATCAACTTTGCGTCTATCCGGTGGGCGCTGCTCGCCATTTTACCGTTGGTCGTGGGCGTGCTGTGGATGCTGCTGACGATGGAGATCTTCTCCGTCAAGCTGAACTTCTACAACCTAATCGTCTTGCCTGCCGTCCTTGGTATTGGAAATGATGCAGGCGTCCATCTAGTGCACCGATACCGAGAGGAAGGGCGGGGCTCGATTTTACACGTGCTGCGGTCCACAGGGGAGCACGTAGCGATGGGATCACTCACCACCATGATCGGCTTCGCAGGCTTACTACTCAGCTTTCATCCAGGCATTTTCACGATTGGGCAGCTTGCCGTGATTGGAATCGGCGCGACGCTTGTGGCGGCACTGCTCTTCTTGCCCGCATTGCTACAATGGCTGGAAAATCGCTCTGCCAAAACGCCGACTGAGCCGGTCGCGTCGACTGACGTGTAGCACACGTTTAAATGCGCTTGAGCGTCTCGACGTACTGACGTGCTACGGCCGACCACGTAAACGTCTGGTGGATGTGTCCTAAAGTGCGTTGCGCCAATGCCTCAAGGCGCTCCGGCTGATGATGGTACCGCAAGATGGCGTCTTTGAACGCTTGGGCATCCCCGCTGGTGACGAGGTGGCCGTTGGTGCCGTCGGTGATGACGTCGAGGATGCCTTCGATGCCAGCCGCAATGGCAGGGGTTGCGCACAGGCCGGCTTCCAACATCACCACCCCAAAGCCCTCCATATCGCCGGGGACGGGCACATTGGGCATCATAAACAGATCGCTCCCACGATAAAGGGCTGCTAACTGCGTTTCCGAGAGCCGCCCCAACAACTGCACTCGTTGCGTTAAGCCATGTCGCGTAATGGCGGCTTGGACGTTTTCAGTATCAGGTCCTGCCGCCCCGCCGATCCAATAGTGGACATCTTCGGGTAGGGTAGGCATTACGTTTTCCACGAACCACGTGAAACCCTTCCGAGGCACTTGCCGCCCGACGCTGCACAGGAGGAGTCCATCTTTCGGGCGCTGCACATTCGGAAACGCATTCGCTAACTCAGTCTGCATCGTCATGCGATCTGCGATAGACGGGAAGCGGTCGGGGCGAATGCCGTTGGGGACCACATGCAGCTTCGAAGTCGGCAAGCCACGCGATGTACAGGCATCTCCAGTCGCACGGCTGACGGGCAACACAGCATCCAACGCTGCAAATGTACGCGGTACAACAAGGCGCTGGTGCAAAAAGGCTGGCGTCGTTACATCGAGCCCGTGGACGATCGCCGCTGCCTTGACGCCATGCTTGCGGAAGGTGCGCCCCAGCAGCATCGTAAGGGTAGCCGTGACCATTGATGAAAAGAGCACCACATCCGCTTCACCATTGCGAACGCGACGGGGTAACTCACGCAGCAGCCCAAACATAAACTTGGCGACCTTGCGTTCGATGCCGTCCCACGAGGTCTGCAAGACCAGTGGTGTAAACGTGACATCTGGATCAGCGACCAAGGCATCGTGCAAGTCCAGTGCTACCCGTTGCATGCCGCCAACATTTACCGAGGGATCATCGGCAGGGGGCAAGGAATGAGATACAAAGAGGAGGCGCACAGTGGAAGAGTATTATTTATAGGTATTTGTTATTTATAATTTTGCCCACATTGTTGATCGGTCATCTAATTAATTTGTCGTTCCATTGTTGTAAAGCTTCATGGTAGTAGGTCACCATTTGCCCAAGGACGATTTCCCAGTCTAAAGATTCGGCCCATGTTCTAGCTGCGGTGCCCATCTGGTGCCGCCGTGTGCCATCCGTAACTAGGGTCTCTGCATACTGTGCATACTCATCGGCATCGGTTGGGGCAGCCAAGAAGCCAGTTTGTCCATGCGTCACTAGTGACTTGCTACCTGTCGCATTAGCGCAAATGGCTGGGATGCCAGAAGCCATAGCCTCAACAGTCACATTGCCAAACGTCTCCGATGCACTGGGAAAGAGGAATATATCTGATGAGGCATAAGCACGCGCCAAGTCATCACCACCCATATAGCCGGTAAAGACGGTATTGGGGAGCGCCGCTTCCATGTCGGCACGCGTAGGCCCATCGCCGACAACAAGACTGCGATGTGGGATGCCACGTGCGGTGAGTTTGTTGATAGCGTCTGCGTAGACAGCCGTGCCTTTTTCCACGACCAAGCGGCTTACGTACGTAATGACAACCTCATCATCGGCGAAGCCAAGGCTACGACGCCAAGCAAGGTCGCGTTTGCCTGGATGGAACCGATGCGTCTCGACGCCGCGCGGCCAGATGCGCACGTTGTCTTGGATTCCTTGACCTTCGAGTACCGTTGCCATAGAGGGTGTCGGGACGTAGAGATGCTCGCAGTCCTTGTAAAACCAGCGCAGGTACCACCACAACGCACCCACGAGCGCATCCATCCTGTAATACGAGAGGTACGAACTAAAATGGGTATGGTAGGTGCTGACCAACGGAAGGCCCCGTCGCCGTGCCCAGCTACGTGCGCGAAGGCCAAGGGCATCGGGCGTAGCAATATGAACGAGATTCGGTTGAAACGCTTCCAATTGCACCTTCTGTGCCTTCGGAAAATGGGTAGACATCCGGTATTCGGATCGTCTGAAAAATGGGAGCGAGGGCACCTCGACGAACGTTCCGGCGTGGTCAATAGGCGGATCTTCAATAGACGGGCCGAATACCAGCACGTGGACGCCAACGCGCTCCAAATAACCGACCAGCCGATTGAGTGTCAGCGAGACGCCGTCGGCAATGTGGTTGTAATTCCCCGTAAACAGGGCAACACGTAGCGTATCAGGGGACATGTCAGAAGTCGATGGCGACGAAGCCATAGCAGGCGTCGGTGCGGCAGGAGGGATGCAAATCTGAAAAACGGCGTCTTCAACGAAGTTGTGGCGTGAAAAGCTCCACCTTGCCGCATTCTCCATCATCCCGCACGGTTTTCCTTGCATCAATGCAGGCCGCAGTGCGAGATTGTAGCGTTACTCCTCACCCAAAGCACGTCGTAGCACCCTAGCGTGCGTGCAGCTATGCTTATGAAAAAACTCGGCTTCCTGTCTGTGCTGGTTTTGGCGGTAGGGGCTAGCCTTTGGGCAACAGGGGTTGTCGGGCCGCAAGATCTCACCAATGGGCTCGAATGGACGCGCAGCCAAGCCACGCAGTTTGTGCGCAGTGCCTTAGCCGAGCAAACGGATGCCCAGCGGCGGCTCGGGTATCTCGTAGGCGAGACATGGACGCCGTTCCTCGATGAACAGCTCAACCGACGCACGTGGCCGTCACACGAAGCCTTCCTGCATATGGCTGTCGAGTTCCAGCTCATAGCGCCGGGCTTGCAGTATGGGACGCTGGCGCTGGCGCGGGAAGGTACCGAAAACACATTCGATGTTGCCTTACTCAAGATCGATCCGACCCAAGCACATCTTCGTGTGCTGAGCGAAGCGAGCGATGGCTTTCGGCACACGACGGTCCGTCAGTTGTTGCAAGAAAACGGAGCAACAGCGGCCATCAACGCCAGTCTCTTCGATACCGAAGGACAGCCACTCGGCTTAATCATTCAGAACGGAGAGGAATATCACCCAGCCAATGGTTACGCGGGCTATTTTGTAGTGAAGCATGGTGCACCCGCACTTTACATCAATAGCGAAGGGATGTCGACCCAAGGCGTCCAAGAAGCCATCCAAGGCTACCCGACGCTGATGCAGAATTACCGCATCTTCGACTACGCCAAAGACGGTGAACACGCCCGCGATATCGAGCGCCGCTCCGCCATCGCCGTGCAGCCCGATGGCAGCATCTTGCTCTTGGCAACGGATGTGCTACTTGATGGCCTCAGCTTCTACGAACTCAGCACGATCCTCGGTGCCCTCGGCGCACGCGATGCCCTCGCTCTAGACGGCGGTCGCTCGACCCAACTCGTCATCCAAACCCCATCCTTCCGGACTAGCATCTCCGGCTACGATAACGTTCCAGTTGCCATTGGTGTGTTTCCGAATGTGGCACCATAAGGTTGACTAAAGCACATCACGCAGATACCGCCCGGTATGGCTCTCTGGGTGAGCGGCTAGGGCCTCAGGTGTACCTTCTGCCACGACGAAACCGCCACGCCGTCCGCCTTCGGGGCCGAGGTCTATGACCCAATCGGCACACTTGATAACGTCGAGGTTGTGCTCAATCAGGATGACCGAGTGCCCGGCTTCGACGAGGCGATTGAAGGCTTTGAGGAGTTTCTTGATATCGTCGAAGTGCAGCCCTGTGGTCGGTTCGTCGAAGATGTAGAGCGTGTGGTCTTTGCTCACACGGCCGAGGTGTGCGGCCAGTTTGATGCGCTGGGCTTCACCGCCTGATAGCGTGTTCGAGGGCTGCCCCAGTGTAAGGTACCCAAGGCCGATGTCTTGCAAGACCTGAATCTTGCGCATAACCGCTCGGGATTCGCTAAAGAACTCAACCGCTTCATCGACCGTCATGTTGAGGATGTCGTCGATGTTTTTGCCGTTGTGGCGGATATCGAGGACGTCTTGCTTGTAGCGCTTGCCTTTGCACGCTTCGCACTCAAGAAAAAGGTCTGCCAAAAACTGCATTTCGATCCGAACGACGCCTTCACCTTGGCACGTCTCGCAGCGTCCCCCAGGCACATTAAACGAGAAGTAGCCTGGCTTCAATCCGCGTAGTTTAGCCTGATACGTCCCGGCCATCAGCGACCGAATAGCATCGAATGCTTTGATGTACGTCACCGGATTCGAACGCGGCGTCCGGCCAATCGGGCTCTGGTCGACCATCTCAATTTGATCGATCAAATAATGCCCTTGGAGCAAGTCGTGTGCACCAACTTTTTCGACGCCATCGTGTTGTCCTTTCAGACGTCGCAGCGCTTGGTAGAGCGTCCCGTGTACCAAGGTAGATTTGCCAGAACCACTCACGCCCGTCACGCAGGTAATCATGCGTAATGGGAAGTTCACACTGAGACGCTTCAAATTATGTTGACGCGCATGCAGCAAGCGAAGCTCAAGGTCTGGATTGACCTCCCGTCGTATAGCAGGGGTTTTTATATTTTGCCGACCGCTCAAGTACTTACCAGTCAAGGAATCCCCATCCGCTAAAATGGCATCGTAATCACCTTCAAAAACAATGTTGCCTCCAAATCGTCCGGCACCGGGGCCGAGGTCGAGGATGCGGTCGGCGCGACGCATCATGTCAGCATCATGCTCAACGACAAGGACAGTGTTGCCGATATCACGCAGGTGTTCCAAGATTCGGATCAGACGATCTGTGTCGCGTGGGTGGAGACCAATGCTAGGTTCGTCGAGCACGTAGAGTGAACCGACAAGCGAAGAGCCCAGCGAAGTTGCTAAGTTAATGCGCTGGCTCTCGCCGCCGGATAACGTCTGGCTGAGCCGATCAAGCGTGAGGTAGTCAAGGCCGACTTCGACGAGGTAGCGGAGTCGCTTGCGGATCTCTTCGAGCACGCGACCAGCAACGGCTTCTTCGTATTCGGTCAGTTCGAGTTGGTCGAAAAAGGCGCGGGCATCTTGCGTCGTGAGTTCGCAGATCTCGCCCACATTAAGACCATTTACCTGCACATAGCGCGCCTCGGCTCGGAGACGGTGTCCGTTGCAGTCTGGGCAGCGCGAGTAACCTCGGAAGCGCGCGTAGTAGATGCGGTAGTGCATCTTGTAGTTGTGCTTCTGCAAGAACGCGAAGAAGCCGTCGATGCCTACATATTCGCCGTGCCCTTTCCAGACAAGGTCCTGATGTGCTTGCGGTAGCGTACTGTATGGCACATCGATGTCGACGCCTTCTGCTATGCAGATGCGTAGGAGGTCGCGGAAGTACTTCGCCCACTGGTCTGTGCGGTAGGGTGCAATGGCGCCTTGGCGGATCGTGAGGTCGGGGTTCGGGATGACCAGATCAGGATCGATGCCGGGCACACGGCCAAAACCTTGGCATGTGGGG
>CAYYHN010000246.1:0-6568 GCA_964471245.1 uncultured Rhodothermaceae bacterium
ATAAAAGCCACCGACGGCGACCAGAAAGAGCGATTTGTGTTTGGCTTCCGTTTTGGTACTTTGAATCATTTGGGCGTAAAATGTGCAAAGCTGAAAGAGCATGAGGAACATGAGTGCCGCAAACCAAGGCGCAAAGAAGGCTGTGGTGAGCACTGCACCGGGAGGAACCGGGAAGCCCGCCTCGAGCAACTCCATCAGCGCATAGCCTTTTCCGCCGACCTGGGCAGGGGTCGTTTGGGTTGTACCGGGAAAATGGACGAGAAGAGACACGTATCCGGTTTTATGTAGAGGCTATTGCAAAAAACGAGTCCGAATCGCCTTGGCTTAGCGGCATCGATGCACGCGGCTGCCATCAACCCGTTCAAGCGTCGCTAGATTGCCATTGCGCGGCCTGTTCGGGCCGTCCCCATGCCGTGTAGAGGTCAAAGAGTCGTTGCCGTGTGGTCTCGACCAAGTTTGTTTGGTCGGTTGCAGTGAGGAGGGCATAGCTGGCCGTCAGGGCGGCTTCGGCTTCGGCATAGCGGCCTTGTTGGGTAAGGCAGCGGCCTAGTGCGCTTTGGGCTTCGGCAGTGCGCCAGTGTTCGGGGCCGAAGGTGTCGGTGCCAATCTTCATGGCTTCAGCGAAAAGGACTTCGGCTTCGTCGTAGCGACCTGCATCGTGGAGAAGGTAACCGTATTGTACCGTATATAGCATCCGGTCGGATTGGCCTTCGTCGATGCGTGTCCACAGGTCGAGCGTCTCGCGAAAAATCTGCTCGGCGCCTTCCATATCACCTACGGCGCGGCGTACCATAGCAGTCTTGCCCAGCGTGCGGGCATAGCGGCGATGCTCTTGGCCATAGCGCTGCTCGTACAGCCGCAGGGCCTCGCGCAAGTACGTTTCCGATTGACCTAGGTTGAGGCCTTCTTCCAAAAGAACACTGCCAAGCCGTTCGGTTGTGTAGATGACATCGGGGTGATCATGGGGGAGTTGGGCGCGTTGGTGCGTGAGTGCAGCACGTATGAGGGTGGCGGCTTCCGTGTACTGCGCTTGGTAGATCAAGAAGCCTGCAAGGTAGCTCTGCGAAACCAACGTCAGATTATGCGCTTCGCCCAAGAGTTTGCGGCGCATCTCCAACGAGGCGCGGTAGAGTAGTTCAGCTTCGTCGTCTTTACGCTGGTTGTCGAGCGCAACGGCGAGGTTGAGTTGGCTGCTGGCGACCAGGGGGTGCTCCTCGCCGAAGCGTTTGAGGCGAATATCGAGGGCCGTGCGGTAGTGCTGCTCAGCGGTGACATCGTCGCCTTCCCAACTACTGGCGAGGGCGAGGTTGTTGTAGAGCCGCGCCACTTCAGAGTGCTCGGAACCTTGCTCAGCGCGTCGGATGGCGAGGGCTTCTTCGTACAAGGGTTTGGCTTCGGCAGGACGGTTCTGATACGTGAGCGCGAGGCCGAGGTTGTTCAGGCTCGTGGCGATGGCAAGTGGGTCCGTGTTGGGCATAGCACGGCGGCGTTCGAGCGTTTCGCGGTGCATCACCTCGGCCTCGGCGTAGTTGCCCAGACTCCACGCAACGAGGCCCAACTCGTTGGTGCTACGCATGATGTCGGATGCGTCGTCGGGGAGGAGGCTGCGGCGTAGGGCGAGGGCCACGCGGTGTAGGCTGTCGGCGTCGGCGTAGCGGCCTTGGTAGCGGCGGTTCACGGCGAGTTCGTAGAGGCTGGCGGCCACAAGTGGGTGCTGCTCGCCAAAGACGGCGCGGCGGGTGGCGAAGGCGTCTTCGAGGAGGGCTTCGGCTTGGTCATAGTCGCCCAACTTATGGTTGAGTTCGCCCATCACCGTCATCATCTCGGCGCGCACTTCGGGCTGATCAGTTAGTTCTGTCTCAATGCGCGTCGCGCCCTCATCGAGCAAGTCGCGGGCGGTAGCGGGTTCATCACGATCCGGGTCGGCGGCGTCGAAGAGGTCGACGACGAAGTCCTTGATCTGCGTGGCCTTGTCGGCTTCGAGGGTGGCGCGGTCGCGTTCGGTGGCGAGGCGGAACGTGTAGAAGCCGATGAGTCCAGTCACCAGCATCAGCACCGTCGCCACAGTGAACAACGCCGCCCGATTGCGCCGGGCAAACTTGCTGACGCGGTACTGCAACGTGGGCTTGCGGGCGGAGACAGGCATCCCGGCAAGATGCGCGCGCAGATCGGCCCCGAGTTGCTCGGCGGATTGATAGCGCCGTTGCGGTTCTTTGCGCAGCGCCTTCAGGCAGATGGTGTCGAGGTCGCCTGCGAGGCGTTGGCGCAACCGCTGCGGTGCCGTGGAGCGCGTCGTGGCACGTGCCGTCGCATGTGCCGTCGCATCAGCTGTACCCGTCGTCTCGCCGATGACCGTGCTGGGCTTCTTCGGTTCAGCGTGCAGCACGAGGTCTTCCATCGCCCGGCGTGCTTGGCCTGCGAGGTCGAACGGCCGCTGCCCGGTCAGCAGTTCGTAGAGCAAGACGCCGAGCGCATACACATCCGAGGCCGTCGTCACCGTTTGCCCCGACATTTGCTCGGGGCTGGCGTAGGCGGGTGTCATCAGTTGCATGCCCGTCCACGTCACCGTCATCATGGGGACTTGGTCGTCTTCGGCGAGCAGCTTGGCGATACCGAAGTCCAGCAGCTTCACCCGGCCGTCGTTCGTGACGAGGATGTTGCCTGGCTTGAGGTCGCGGTGGATGACGAGGTGCTGGTGTGCATACTGCACGGCCTCGCACACTTCCTCAAACAGCAGCAGCCGGTCGTCGATGGACAGCGCGTTTTCGTCGCAGTACACATCCAACGGCTTGCCGTCGATGTATTCCATCGCGAACCACGGCAGCCCCTCAGGTGTGGCGCCGCCGTCGACGAGGCGGGCGATATTGGGGTGCTGGAGCTTGGCCAGCACTTGCCGCTCGTAGTGGAAGCGACGCAGGAGTTCGGAGGACGCGACGTGCCGCACGACCTTCAGCGCGACTTGCTGCTCGAAGGTGTCGTCGGCGCGTTCGGCGAGGAAGACAGTGCCCATGCCGCCGTAGCCCAGTTCACGCACCAAGCGGTATGGCCCTACGGTTTGCTGCATGGCCACGGCGCTGGGGTCGACAGGCATGGCCGGGAGCTCGGTGAGCAAGTCGGCAGCTTGGACTTCGACGATAGCCGTCTCTTCGAGTTCTTCCAGCAGCCCTTCGAGGTGGACGCGCAGGTCGGCATCCTCATCCCCAATGCGGTCGAGGAAGGCGGGCCGTTCGGCTTCGGGGAGGGCCAAGACTTCCGCGAACAAGCGGTCGAGTTCAGCAAAGCGATCTAGGAACGACATCGGCTGTGCAGATTAGGGAAGAAGCAAAGGGGCGTACATAGAGAGATCCGAAAAGGCAGATGCAGAACCGCCAGCAGGACGTGCCGGAGGGATCAGGCTTTCATGAGGTAGCCGAGGTAGGCTTTGGCGCGGGTCCATTCGCGTTCGGCGGTGCGTTTGGAGGTGCCGAGCGCGGCGGCCGTCTCTTCCATACTCAGCCCGCCGAAGAAGCGGCATTCCACGATGCGCCCCATCCGCTCGTTGTGTGCCATCAGCTTGTCAAGCGCGTCGTTGACGGCGAGGAGCGTCTCGGTCTGGTCGATGTGGGCAGCGGCTTCGCCATCGAGTGTCAGTTTGCGCTGGCCGCCGCCGCGCTTGGCGGCATTCCTGTGGCGGGCGTAGTCCACCAAGATGTCGCGCATGCACCGGGAGGCAATGGCGCAGAAGTGCATCTCGTCCTGCCAGTCGAGGTGCGTTTGGTCAACGAGCTTGAGGAAGGCTTCGTGGACGAGCGCAGCGGTGTCGAGCGTATGGTCGTTGCGTTGCCGCCGAAGCCGGGCGCGCGCTAGGCGGTGCAGTTCGTCGTAGACCAGCGGGAAGAGGGCAGCGATGGTCTCGGAGCCACCGCCGCTGCGCCGGTAGTTGAGCAGCAGGGTGGTGGCATCGGGAGAGGCGGACATAAGGCCATTGGGTGGAGCATCAGGGCAAGTACGCGGATAGGCTGCATATGTTAATCGCGTCTTGTTCCATGTGCAAGCCACGTGCACTGATTTGCCGTGTTTTCCCGTCCTCCACATATCAGTACGTGGACCGTGTCTGCATGTCTTGTGTTAGCTAGAGTGCTTGTTGGTGCCTATGAGCCGTTAACGTGGGTACAGCAGGTCCCCATATCCACCTGTCACAACGTAGCTGTGTGCTATATCCTTGCTGTCCTTTCACAGCGGAAAGGACTAAACGCCTTGTCCCATTCAAGGCACACGCGCCCCTACCCTACACACATTCCGGACCCGCTGGGCAAGCAAGGTTATTGCTAAACGATCTACGAACTGCCCCGATGCCCACCGGCTCAACGCGCAGGGGCGCTTCCCCTCGCACACCATCCTGAATGGGACGCTGGTGCTGCACACGTACGGTGATGGCACATGAAGAAGGATGGACTATAGGGCATGTAAACAGATGTTACCTTGCCTACCCAACTAGTAGCAAGGCGTGGACGGGCACCAACGCCGTCTCCGGGATAGGGCGCGTTGGGTGGAAGCCCTGCGCGTTGAGCCGGTGGGCCAGCAGCACGAGGGCCGTCGTCTGGCGTAGCCGATAGTGGCCCAGCGGGTCCGGCTTTGTGCGTATGCCAACGGGCTTCGAGCGTTTCGGAGACGGCACGCCTTTGGTCCTTTGGGCACAAAGGACACACAAACGCCATCAACGCTCGCATACTACAGGTACAGACCTTGGCAGGAGTGCTCCAGCCTTATCCACTTATCACAATGCAGCCGTGTGCTGAATTCCTGCTGTCCTTTCACAGCGGAAAGGACCAAACGCCTTGTCCCATTCAAGGCACACGCGCCCCTATCCCACACACATCCCGGACCCGCTGGGCAAGCAAGGTTATTGCTTAACGGTCTCCGAACTGCCCCGATGCCCACCGGCTCAACGCGCAGGGTCGCTTCCCATCGCGCACCATCCTGAATGGAACGCTGGTGCAACATGCGTGCGTTGATAGCAAACGAAGACGGATGCACGGGTATGGAACAAGCCCCGGAGCTTCTACTTAACCCCATCTAGCAACATGGCTCACACAGAGCACCAACGCCGTCTCCGGGATGGGGTGTGCTGGATGGAAGTCCGGCGCGTTGAGCCGATGGGCCAGCAGCACAGCAGCCGTCGTATGGCGTAGCCGATGGTGGCCCAGCGGGTCCGGCCTTGTGCGTGGGCCACGGGCTTCGTGCGTTTCGGCGACGGCAAGCCTTTGGTCCTTTGGGCACAAAGGACACTCAAACGCCAATACACATCGGATGGCAGGGGTCCAGACCTAAAACTATAGTGTAAGCAGCCAAACCGCTATCCCCTCACCCCTCCTTCGGCTTCG
Organism: uncultured Rhodothermaceae bacterium; assembly: GCA_964471245.1. GTDB lineage: Bacteria > Bacteroidota > Rhodothermia > Rhodothermales > CAYYHN01 > CAYYHN01. The sequence goes on from CAYYHN010000246.1 coordinate 5,364, forward strand.
ACCAGTACCCTTGCCCCGGCAGATGGATCGCATGCAGATGCATGTCCGAGTGCGTACCAAGGATACCCGGTCGCTGAGTCCCTTCCAGCACTTGCACGTCGTAAATCTCCTCGCACGACGTCTGGTAGCGGACCCCACCGGCGATGGCCCCGCTGGGCAGGTGCAGCACCACCACACCCGCATGCGTGGGCCCTTGCGTGAGCGGCAGGTCGCCAAAGATGTGCTTCTTGCGCAGCTTCGAGTGCCCGACGAACACATAGTCGCCAGCTTTGGCGAGACCGCGTGCGAAGCCTGGTACGCGGTTGATGACCTCGTACGTCCCTGCTTCGAGGTCTGCCACGCAGAATTCCCCCGTCCCGGCGAGCGTGAAGTAGAGGGCACCGTCGTAAAGGCGGGGCGAGTGCGGCATGGCAAGGCCCGAGAGGACGACTTCGCCCGTAGGCACATGGATGATGACGCCGCCGCCGAGGCGGTCTTCGCGCCACTGGCCGGGCGTGTCGCCGGTGCCGAGGGCGGTGACGTAGGCGGGCTGGCCGTTTTCGTCCATGGCGAGGCCGTTGAGGTGGCAGCGGTCCTCGGGGGCGAGGGCGCTGATGAACGGCGGCGTCCACACCGGGCGGAAGCTCTGCCGCACCGAGAGGTGGCACAGGCACGAAAACACGGTGTTGACGGCCCACAACGTCTCACCGGTGAAGGCCATGTCGTGCAGGTCGAGGTGGCCGGTGTAGAACGAGGCGCGTGGCACGAAGAGGGCGTCGTAGTGGTTGGGCTTTTTGGGGTAGGTAGCCGCGAGCGAGGGAGCGTTTTCGAGCAGGATGAGTTCGCCGCCTGCTGCTACGGCCATGCGGCTGCCCTCCACGGCCATACCCATGGGGCGGTTGAAGTTGCGCGGCAGTTGCGTCAGGTTTTCGCCGTTGGGGCTGAGCAGCAGCACCTTGCCCGCTTGGTAGGTGGTGAGCGCGAGCGAGCAGCCGAGTGTGGCAAGCAGGTCGGGCACCTCGCGGCTGTAGGTACAACTGAAAGGCGCTAGAGAGGTCGACATTTTTTTCGAAAGCGGTGGCGGAGTATGGACGCTGTTTACGGAGTAGGGAGTAGGCCCGCTGCATGCGGTGGGTCCTTAGTAGTTTTGTTGCCCCTATTTACTGACTGTTATGGCTTCGCTCTTTCGTCGTTCCCGCCGCCGCACGGCTTCGCAGCCGCTTACC
>CAYYHN010000247.1:0-6539 GCA_964471245.1 uncultured Rhodothermaceae bacterium
TAGCCCTGACCACAGGCGCTCATGGACCCGTTGCACCTCGCGGAGGGTGGCGAGGCCGTCAGGTGTGATGCGGTAGCGTCGGCGTGGGCGACCAAGGCGTTCTTCGGTAGGCAAGCCTTCCTCTGTTGTCAGCAAGCCCTTACCGACTAGCCGGTCCAGCGGCACGTAGATACCTCCCACCGAATAGCGTTTGCCTGTTGCGGCCTCCACCTCCTTGCGAATAGTCAAGCCAAATGCTTCCTCCTGTAGCCGACACACGGCCAACAACAACATCTCCTCTGTTCGCGATATCAGGTTCATAGGTCATATGGTTTTTCTCTAAGACGTAGAGAAAGTAGGATTAGGTTACACCGTTTGCAAAATTTTTCTATGATGTAGAGAAAAACATGCTTCGCTCGCGGTCAGGGGAGTATGGAAGGAACTGTAGCAGGCTGGATAGTGGCGTGTTCTCCGTCCGCACACGAATGGTGTTGAGCACGATGTATCGACCGAAGAGCACGGCCCATCCAAAACGCCTCGTGCATAAAGCTCGTACTCCCAAGCGCAGCGAACCTTCTAACTTCCCACACCTCCATGCGAGAGGCGTAGTCGAGTCCCTGGCATCTCCCATGCTCAACCCGTACCTTCCGCGCCAACGTTTTTCGCCCTCCTTTCTCCGCCCATGCAACGTTGGTTACACATCGCCCACCGGATTGACCGTTTCAGCGAGCGGACGGGGCAAGTGTTGTATTGGCTGACGCTACTGATGATTGTTGTAGGTGCGTACAATGCCATTGTACGGTATGCCGGACGGTTCACGGGGGTTAACCTGAGTTCGAACACGTTCATCGAGTTGCAGTGGTATGCATTCAGCTTTGTGTTTTTGCTGGGTGCAGCGTATACGCTGAAGCACAACGCCCATGTCCGCGTCGATGTGCTGTATGGCCAGCTCAGTGCTAAGGGGCAAGCTTGGATCAACGTGCTGGGGACCGTGCTTTTCCTGTTTCCGTTTTGTTTACTGATGCTATGGCTCTCTGCTCGCATGGTCACAACGGGCGCTTGGACGTTCGACGAGATGTCGCCCGACCCCGGTGGCTTGCCACGTTTTCCCGTGAAAGTGGCGATCCCGATAGGTTTCCTATTGTTGCTCGTGCAAGGCATTGCGCTCCTGATTAAGCAAGTCGCCATCTTGCGGGGTGTTAACCCGGCATGGTTGCATCCAGATGGACTCTACCCGAATCCCAGCAAGGAGGGTACGTGATGGAAGAATGGCTGGGGCCGCTGATGTTCTTAGGCGCGCTGGTGCTCATCTTTTCGGGGTATCCCGTCGCTTTTGCCTTGGGTGGGACGGCATTGCTGTTCGCCTTCTTCGGTGTCGAATTTGGCTTCTTCGATTGGCACTTGTTAATGGCCCTCCCCGACCGCACGTTTGGGGTGATGGCCAACCTCGTGCTCTTGGCTGTGCCGTTCTTCATCTTCATGGGCACGATGCTCGAAAAGTCGCGGCTTGCTGAGGATTTGCTAACGACTATCGGTCAGCTCTTTGGACCCATGCGTGGGGGGCTGGCGCTCGCGGTCGTCTTTGTTGGGGCGCTGCTGGCGGCAGCAACGGGGGTCGTCGGTGCGTCGGTGGTGGCAATGGGGATGATATCGCTGCCTGTAATGATGCGCTACGGCTACTCTCAAGAGTTGGCAACAGGTGTGATCACGGCGTCAGGCACACTGGGACAGATCATTCCGCCGAGCGTTGTGCTGGTCGTGTTGGCTGATCAGCTTGGCATTTCAGTTGGCGACCTATTTGTAGGTGCGCTAGTGCCAGGGCTGTGCCTTGCCGGGTTGTATGCGCTCTACGCAGTTGGCGTGGCCGTGGTGAAGCCGCAAGCCGCTCCGGCACTACCTGCTGAGGTGCGCACGCTGGCAGCAGGACAATTACTCAAACGCGTCCTACTCGTCATGTTGCCGCCGCTGGTACTAATTCTGCTCGTGTTGGGCAGCATCTTCGCAGGCGTTGCGACGCCTACCGAGGCTGGAGCGCTGGGTGCAATCGGGGCGATCGGACTGGCGGCAGCCAACAAGCGCCTTACGCTGCGTGCCCTGCGTGAGACGATGGCCGAGACGACACGGCTGACAGCGATGGTCATGTTCCTGTTGGTTGGCTCGACAGCTTTTGCACTGGTTTTCCGCGGACTTAATGGGGATCTCTGGATCGAGGAGTTGTTGACGACCTTGCCGGGCGGCGTCATTGGCCTGCTCATCGTAGCCAATCTTGCTATCTTCATCCTTGGTTTCTTTATCGACTTTTTTGAGATCGCTTTTATCATCATCCCGTTGCTCGTCGCCCCCGCTGTGGCACTGTTCCCTGAATTCTTGGGCGTCCCACCCGACATGGCGCTTGTCTGGTTTGGCGTGATGATCGGGATGAATCTGCAAATGTCATTTCTTACGCCGCCCTTTGGTTTTGCGCTCTTCTACTTGCGCGGCGTGGCTCCAGCTGATATCCCGACGACCGCCATCTACAAAGGGGCTATCCCGTTCATCGCCATTCAAGCTATCGGGTTACTGCTCATCATCCTCTTCCCCGAACTCGTCATGTGGGCATTTTAAGAGACGGCCTTGTAAGTGGGATGAAGCTTTTCATGAGTAGGAAGGGCCGATTTTGAGCTCCGTACGCCACGCTACAAGGAGAAAAAAGCAGGGAATGTCGATCCTGTTCGCCTCAAAAAATCCAGTCGCAACCTTTAATCGACTTACCTGGCCGTCTTTTATAAGCGGTTTCGATTATCAACGAGCGCTTTCGCGGTAATGCCAACGAGTTCTTTTTTCGACAGGGTCTTATCAAGCGCAGGCATACGCCGATAACAAGATGAGGTTTAGTGCCGTGGAGTCGTAGCATCGTCTACAGGCATCTTCACGAGAGCCGCTGTACCATCGTTTTCTTTTGCTTACCTACAAGCCGTGTCGTCTTCTCCAGAAGCTACAGCTTTACATGAATCGTCAGGTCGTCCTATGTGGATGACATGGTGGTTACTTGCTCTGGCGCTCATTGTAGCGCTGGGAGCAGCAGCCCTGTGGTTTTACGTGCCACAGGTCTTGCACGAACGCGCCCTCTATCGCATTGCCGATGAGGCTACCAATATCGCTTCATTAGCCGAAAACAACAAAGGGGAAGGCTTGCGCCTCGAAGATGCTACGGCAGTTGCGCAGCTGTTGGACAAGGCTCGACTCCAGCATGACCTCTACTACCTCATCATTACCGACGGCACCGGAATTCCTCAGGCAGGTTTTAATTACCCCGGTGCAAACTATGTCGGATTCCGTCAAGTAGATCACGCTACAGGTGCACTCAACGAAGCCGGTACTGTCTATCGCACGCGTCTGCCCGTTACACTCCGCGATGATCAGCAAGCCGTCGTGCATGTAGGCCTCTCTTTTGTGAGTAATCAGGAGGAAATGAGGCTCTACCGGAAGATGCTCGGCAGTGGCACCTTGTTTCTGCTTGTCTTGGCACTTGGGCTTATTGGTACGTCGGCCGTTGTGCGGCGACGCGAAGAGAATCAGCAGATAGCCGAAGCTGAACTGCTGGCCGAAAAAGCAGTGCTAGAGCAGCAACAACATACCCTCGAAGCTGAACTTGACCAGCAACGGCATGCCGAAGAGGAGTTGCGCCAAAGTGAAGAGCGCTACCGTGGGCTGTTCGAAAACGCGATGGAAACAGCGTACCAAGACTTGGAAGCGCTTAACAAGGATCTCGAATCCCAAAAGAATGACCTCGAACGCGAAGTCATCGAGCGGAAACGTGCCGAAGTTGCCCTACGCGACGAAGTGCTGCAGAAGAAAAAGGCTGAGATGGCGTTACGGCAGAGCGAAGAACGCTGGCGATTGCTCGTGGAAAGCCATCCCGAGCCTATCCTCATTATGCTCGGCGACAAAATTGCGTATATCAACAAGGCGGGCGCAAGTGTTTTTGGCGCGAAAAACCAAAAGGAACTCATCCGAAAGTCCTTGCTCGATTTTGTACCTCAGCATCAGCAAGCGAGCTTCCGCAAACAGATCATTGAGTACGATGGCGAGACGGCTTCGACGGCTGTCGAGAGCGTTTTGCGACGCCTCGATGGCAAGGAGCGGTTTATAGTTGCCTATGTCGTGCCCGTCGTGCATGCGGGCCAGCGGGCGTCGCAGATTGTTGTGCGCGACATCACCGAGCAACGCCTCGGCGAAGTTGCCTTGCGCCGCTACACGGAACGCCTGAAGGCGTTAAACAAAATTGAGCGTAGCATGCTGGGAGCGGCCTCGCCGCAGACGGTAGCCGACCTTGCATTGGATCACCTGCGCAAACTGACTCCCTTGGCACGGGCCAGCGTGATCGAGTATGAGTATTTTTCTGGCGAAGGCGTCATCTTGGCTGCATACGCCTCCCACAAATCTACAATGTTGTCTGGTGCACGGATTCCGCTGCATATGCTGGCCAATGTCAAGGCGGACGACCCCAATGCTACCAGCTATGTCAATGACCTGCTGGCTAAAGCGAAGCTAGAGCCCGTCGAGCAAGCACTGGTCGCCGAAGGCATTCGGTCCTACGTTCACGTACCCCTGATTGTGCATGGTGAAGTTGTGGGTACCCTCAACTTAGGAGCCTTGCCTGCGAATGCATTTTCGGATGAGCACATTAAGATTGCCCGCGAAGTTGCAGACCTCCTAGCCGTCACGCTGCGCCAGGCACGACTCGACGCCGAACGCGAGTTATACGAGAGCGAACTGATTGCTGCGAAGGAGCATGCCGAGGAGATGGCACGCCTCAAGAGTGCATTCCTCACAAACATGAGTCATGAGATCCGGACACCCCTGTCGGGTATCATTGGGTTTGCACAAGTGTTGCACGAAGAGGTGACGATCGAGCATCGCGAGTTTGTGGAGCTAATCGAAGAAAGTGCGCGCCGCCTGCTTGACACCATCAACTCTGTGCTGGACTTAGCACGCCTCGAATCGGGGCGGATGAACATGGTGCCGGAACCGCTCAACCTTGCCTCACAGGCGGAGCACGCCGTCCGATTGCTGCAGTCCTTGGCAGACCGCAAGAATCTCAGGCTTGATGTCTTGATCAATGAGCAACAAGCTTGGTGCAAAGTCGACAAGGCGAGCTTCGACCGTGTCGTCAACAACCTCGTAGGGAACGCTATCAAGTTCACGCATCAAGGCGGTGTGCGCGTCGAAATATCGGCTGACAACGCCAACGTGTATATGAGCGTTCACGACTCTGGCGTAGGCATCAGTGAGGACTTCTTACCGCACCTCTTTGACGAATTCCGTCAGGAAGAAGCAGGAGCAGACCGTTCGCATGAGGGGTCTGGACTCGGGCTTGCAATTACGAGTAAGCTCGTGGGTCGCATGGGCGGCGTCTTGTCTGTCGAGAGTGAGAAAGGTATTGGCTCGACCTTTACCGTACGTTTTCCTCGCGTCCACCATGAAGACCTAGAAGCCGAGAAGAGGACGACGGCGTCTTTCCAAGCCAACGGCGTACGCCCCAAGCTGCTCATTGTAGAAGACAAAGACGACGCTAAATTTCTACTAGACTACCTACTTCGTAGCAATTTCGACGCTACTCTAGCGCCTGACCTCAATGTAGCTATGCGTCTTGCACGCAACACACAGTTCGATGTGGTGTTGATGGACATCATGCTTGGGGAAGAGGAGGTGTCAGCCGGGACACTGGCACAGTTCCGCCGATTGCCGGGCTATCAAAACGTCCCGCTCGTGGCTATGGCTACACAGGTACTGCCGAGTAGTTGGGATGAACTCATCGAGCGTGGCTTCAACAGCTACATCGCCAATCCATTCTTGAAGGACACGCTCATGGATGCACTGTACCATATCCTCATGAAGCCCTCTGGGCCGAATGCCAGACGGTAGGTTTACAGCCTTCAAGAGTCATACACTAGCGCAAGGCACCTGCCCAGCCTGAGGTGTCTGTGTCTGTTGGAGCATTGCCGACAAGATAGGTGGCAACTTGCTGAATAAACTCTGTGTAATTTAGGTCTTCTCCGGGGCGATTGGGGCTGCTGCCAATCCAGCAATGTGGTTTGCGGCGACCGTATTCGATCGAGGCCTCAGCAGGAGGCTGGGCGTCCTTCAAGAAGGCTTCGAGCAAATAGACCGCGTTGTCGAGGTAGTAGCTGTCCATGTCGCCCGTAGCAATGTGAATTTTGCCACGTAGATTTGGAGCTAGCGTGGTCCAGTTGGTACGCAGGTGGTGATGCAAGTCATAGTTTGCCTGCCAGAAGGCAGCGACGTCCTTGTTGATGGCACCGGTAAGCGGATCCCATATGGGCTGCGGATAACCGTCCGCGCCAACTGGCCCATACACAGCTTCCCAGATCGCCCACTGTCCTCCCGAACGACTGTTGGGTCCACTGGCAAGTTCGAGGTAATTCTCCATCCGCATTGTTGTGACGACGTTCCCGTCAGCACGGCGGCGGTTTGGGCGCTCCACGCTCGTCCAATCCGTGCGCTGCTCGTAGGCATTGTTGTCTTCGTAGATGTTGACAATCTGATGGTAATTAAAG
>CAYYHN010000248.1:0-6523 GCA_964471245.1 uncultured Rhodothermaceae bacterium
GGAAGTTAACGTAGACGCGGTGCAATGCGCCCGCAGGGACCACGTTGCGAATCACAAACGGCCCTTGCCCGCGATACAGTTGCACGTTGCTGATGCCTTCGCGGCGCATCCGCTTGTAGGCACGCGTCACAGACGCCAACGAAACCTCTGCCCCAATAATGTTCCACTCGGGATGCCGCTGCGCCAGACCCGCCGTGAACCGCCCGTCGCCAAACCCGATCTCCACAACCAACGGTCCGCTGCGCCCAAAGATGGCTTCGGACGACGAGGGCAAAGCAATGGCTCCAAGATTTAGCAGCATCAGAAACGCAGATTAGGTTCGCGGTTAGCCCTGCGGCAGGTATTTCGCCGGAATGTCGTCGCCACTCAGCGTGTTGTCGAACATCCACGCCGTGATCCACCAGCGGCCTTCGGTCCAATAGAGCTGAATGCTGTTGATGCCGCGTCCGCCCACAGGACCATCTTCGGTGTTTTTCCACTCGTACGTACTCCAGACGTGCGCCGTGTTGCCGTAGCGCTCCACTACGCGGTAGATTTCGTACTCAAAGAAACCTGCTTCGGATACCTCGCCGCTACTATCGTGGTAGTCAGCCAGCGACATTACTCGTGCTACCGGCTCGCCATCGCTGTTCTGCCCAATGATGGTCACGTGCGCATCTGGATGATGTAACGAACGATCCCGCGCCCAGTCACGCCGCTCGCCGGGTGCCGCCGAAACGACTTCGTAATAGGCGTTGATGATGCCATCAAGACTGGATACATCTTCGGCACGTGGCAGTTCTTGCGCGTGGGATGCACCCGCTAGCAGCAGCAGACCAATCAGAAAGACACATGTACGTCGCATAAAACACCTCGCGGATTAGCTAATTCAAGTTGAGCATAGTGCACAATTTGAAGGAAGGAAAGTATGGCGGCTCGGAAAAAAGAGAATGTTGGTTTCAGACAAGCTCCACCGTCTGTCGCTCCATGCCCTCATCCTTTCCGGTCTTCCAAACATTGGCACGTGATCAAAAATCAGGCGTTAGCCTCGACGAACTGGCCTTTGTTGTAGATCGCCCACGCCTTACCGACCATCTCATCACCCACGAACGGAGTATTTTTACTCTTCGAATGGATGTGCTCGGGTTTGAACGTCCACGAGGTTGTCGCATCGAAGATCGTCAGGTTGGCTGCTTCACCGACGGTTATCTTTGGCACGGGAAGGTGTAGAATCTGGCGTGGCGCAACGGTGAGTTTGTGGACCGCCTCGGCCACGGTAAGCACGCCTTGCGCAATAATCTCGCGCCCAGTCAGCCCCCAGGCGGTTTCCAGCCCAAGAATGCCAAACGGCGCAGCAATAAACTCGACTTCTTTCTCGAACGTCGCATGTGGCGCATGGTCGGTGCAGATGGCGTCGATGGTGCCATCACGCAGGCCTTCCTTCATCGCGGCTACGTCGGCGGCGGTGCGAAGGGGCGGATGCATTTTGGTGTGCGTATCGAAGCCGGTTTGCTCGACGGCTTCGTCGGTCAGCGTGAAGTGATGCGTACAGACTTCCGTCGTCACGGGCAAGCCTTTGGCTTTGGCTTCGCGTACGAGTTGCACGCCTTTGGCCGTCGAGATGTGCGCCACATGCACGTGACCGCCCGTGAACTCAGCCAGCAAGATGTCGCGGGCGATCATCAACTCTTCCGACAGCGCTGGCACGGGCGTCACACCGAGGCGCGTGGAAACAAGTCCCTCGTTCATGTGTCCTTTCGGACCGAGTTCCATGTCCTCCATATGGTTGATGATCGGCTTGCCAATCATCGACGCATATTCGAGCGCATGCCGCATCAAGCCGCTGTTCTGCACAGGCGAGCCGTCGTCACTAAACGCTACAGCTCCGGCGCTGGCAAGGTCAGCCATCTCGGCCATCGCCTCACCCGCCCGGTTCTTCGTGACACACGCGATGGGGTACACTTCGACAGGCAGCGCCTCGGCTTTCTTCAGGATGAACTCGACCACATCACGCGTGTGGATCGGCGGCTCGGTGTTGGGCATACACGCGACTGCTGTAAAACCACCAAACGCAGCGGCTGCACAACCCGTGGCAATCGTCTCTTTGTACTCGTAACCCGGCTCGCGCAGGTGCACGTGCATGTCCATCCACCCCGGCGAGATCATCTTGCCCGACGCATCATACGTCGGCACACCATCAGCCTCCAGTTCATCCCCAATGGCGGCAATCAACCCATCACGAATAAGCACATCGGCCGACTGAGTAGCCCCGGTTTCCGGGTCGAGAATGGTAGCGTGCTGAATTAGCAAGTCCGGCTGCTGCATAACTTATCGGAGTACGATGAACGAATCTTTGTTGGGCCTGAAAAAGCTAAGGAATTACGAGCGCCCACGTGAAAGGAGAATTGATTGAATTGCGTTCCGAATGTGAGCGTGTGGGTGGATAATGCGTGTGGGGAACGTCGGGAACGTGGAGAAACCGCGCCGCATGAGACTGATACCGGAATGCAACTAACCACCCAACCTGCCCATACTCCCCAACCTGCCTACACTCCCCAACCTGCCCATACTTCCCAACCTGCCCATACTCCCCCCAACCACCCATACTTCCACCCCCCCCACACCCCTTAGGTGATCACCCCAATTTTGTTACTTGGTCGGTTGATCAAGTTTTTTTCGTATATTACGAATCGCCAGTACATTTCTTGCCAGAACCATTTGGGAGTACACAATGGGACGTACAAGCCAAGTACGAGAAAAGCTCATTGAAGCCGCGAGTCGCTTAATGTGGCAGCGTGGGTTTGTTGATGTAGGCGTGAGCGAGCTTTGCGCAGCGGCTGATGCCAAACCCGGTAGTTTCTACTATTTCTTCAAATCGAAGTCTGCACTTGCCGTAGCGGCGCTTGAGGCCCATTGGCTCCGCCACGAAACGTTGGTGCTTATTCCTGCTGGCAGCCCTAAAAACCCATTGGAGCGTATCGAACGCTACATCGAATTGCTCGCGGAACACACCGTCCTCGATAGCAACGTAATGGGTTCGCCGTTTGGCAACATGAGCGGTAGCCTCGGCGCACTCGATGACGTTGTGAAGGAAACACTGCGCGACATCTACGGCCGCCATTACGCGTTCTTTGCGGATCTCCTACGTGAAGCGCACAACAACCGGCAAATCCGCGTGAGCGATATCGACCGCAAAGCCAAGTCGATGGTTGCTCTGATTGAAGGCGCACAAGGACTTGCCCACCTGCACAACGATCCTCAGTTGCTCAAAAGCCTCCTCAACGACCTCTACAAAGTCGTCGGCCCAATTAAGTCGCTCAATATGACGCCCGAGCATCTGCGCATCGAGGTGTAAGCGTACGAATAAGGCCAACATAATATGGGAAAGGGCATTTTTCGTCCATCCTTACCGGATCATTGGCAACTGTGGTTGCAAAACAATCCGGCATACGGCCTACAGTTGAACACCAGGTTTTTCCCTTCGACTGCGGTCACAATACTCTTTCCTGTCGGCTCCAGCGCACGATTCGCGTACGCGTTTTGCGTGCACAATGGCAAAACCAACGAGCTTGCCGTATTCACAGAGCACTGTGTCTACCATGTTTTTCCTGCAATTGACTTGGAATGGGATGGACTCGAATTGCCATGGGATGAGCCCTGTATATGGTCGTCACGTCACATTGCAATAGGTGCAGCGAGACAAGCCTCAGGAATGGCAAAGGCGTTAACCAAGGCGACCGCGTCGGGGCGGAGCTCTCGACAGAGGGCGTTGACTTCGCGCGTGAGGGCACGTGTTTTGATCGGCTCCATGACACCCTGCTCCAGGTACCATGCCTTGTGCTTATCAAGGTGGGAAAGGGCAAAAAGGGCAAAGAGGCGTTCGAGCGGCACACGGATAGCTTCCTCAGCAGTGGCAACGCGAGCAGCGAAACGATCCAGCAACACGCGCTCGACGTGGGCTTGCGCCATCTCGACGATTTGGTCTTGCACCTCGATGAACGCATCAAACGAATCCATGCCACGGTCGATCCGTTTCTTTAGCCGCCGAGCCGTAGACTGGATAAGGTGTTGCTCACGGTAATGGAACACGTCTGTGTGGAAGGCGGCATCACGCAGATGTTCAGAATCGGTATTTCGGGCGACGAACGGATTATGCTCGCGAAGTGTCGTCCCAGCCTGACGCGCCACGTACTTCAACAGGCCAAAGACATTCATATCGCTAAACGATTGACGGAACGACGTCAATAACCCTTTTGCGACTTGCTGGAGCAGCACCGTGTTGTCGCCTTCGAACGTCGTAAAGATATCCGTATCTGCCTTGAGATCGGCGAAGCGATTAATCGCGAGATAGCCTTCGCCACCACAAGCTTCCCGACAAGTCTGGATGGTGTGTGTAGCAAACCATGTCGCGTAAGCTTTCAAACCAGATGCTCGGTTTTCTACGCTACGCAAAGCATCTTCGTCGAGGCGCTGACCGAATTGCTCAGCAAGGTCATCAAGTGCACAATGTATGGCAACGGCTGTCGCGAGCGATGGGAAAAGTCGACGCTGGTGCGTCAAATAGTCGAGGATCGGAATCTCGGGGCGATCTTTAGGGCCAAACTGCCGCCGCTGCGCCCCATAACGAATGGCAATCGTCAGAGCTGATTTTGCGGCGCTTAAGCCCGCCTTTGCAACACTAATCCGGCCACCGATAAGTGTGCTAAGCATTGTAAAGAACCGCTTGCCTTCGCTGTGAATGGGGCTGGTGTACGTGCCATCAGGCGCGACTTGTGCGAAACGATCGAGCAGGTTTTCGCGAGGAATGCTGACATGGTCGAACCAAAGCCGCCCATTGTCTACGCCATTGAGTCCAAGTTTGTACCCGCAGTCTTCGATGCGGACACCCGGCATGGTTGTGCCATCCGGTGTACGGATGGACACGAGAAAAGCGTGAACCCCAAAGCGTTCGTCACCTACACGAAGTTGGGCAAAAACTGTCGCCACCTGCCCGTGCAAGGCCGCATTTCCAATGTACTCTTTGTGTGCCCGCTCGTGGGGTGTGTGAATCACGAACGTCTCTGTCGTCGCATCATAGGTCGCCGTGGTCTCCAGTTCGCGGACGTTGGAGCCGTGGTTTTTCTCCGTCATCGCAAAGCACCCGGGCAGATCCAGCGAGGCAACCTGCGGCAAGTAAGTCTGGTGATGATGTGCCGTGCCTAGCTGGTGGATACTACCTCCGAATAGCCCAAACTGAACACCATATTTTATAACAAGGCTGAGGTCGCGAAACGCAAGCATCTCGAAGGCGATGACAAACTGCGTCATATCGCCGCCGCCGCCAACAGCTTTTGGAAAGGCCAACCCACCCAACCCTTGTGCTGCTAAGAGTTTAAGCCATGCCAACACTTGCTCACGCTGTGCGGCCTTATCCTGCTCATAGCGGTAATCAAAAATGGGATCAGCAAGCAAGGTCCGCATGCGTTGCCGCATCGGTGCATGCGCCCCGTCCAGCCATGCCGTGCATGCGCGGATATCGAATGATGCATCACGAGCTGTTTCGGTCGGCGCGGGCCGCTCAGCCAGCATCTCCCGGCACACTTCAGGCCCTACGATGCCTAGCGCTGCCTCAATAGCAATGAGCGCACGCCGGCTTTCCGGTGTTGCCCAACGCGCCTCCCCATCACCGCCTCCACCTACAAACCCGGCTATAGCTACACCAAGGTCGGCGAGTGTGCTACGTGCTTGCGGCCCGATGTCGACGGCAGCTCCACGGATCGCACGTAACCAGCGTTCGTATTGCGTGACCGTCGGTGGCTGCGCGGGGTTTAACCACTCGCGAACAGCAGCCTTTTCATCTTCTGCAAGCCAATCTTCTGCTTCGAGCCGTGCTGAGATCTCCGCCATCTCAGATGGCGTTAGGATGCCGTCTGCCCATGCAACGTACAACAGAGGCAGCAAAGGCAGCAGAACAGGATGATTTTCCAGCAGATCGGCGCGGTTAGGCATAGCGGATTGGGGCTAGATGAACGAAGGCACTACCGAATCAAGAGGGATCGCTGCACCTGCCCCGTTCCTGATCGAATTCGTACGAGGTAAAGTCCGGCGGCAAGTGGTGGCAGGGATATTGTCCACGCGGTATGCCCTGCCAGCGCACGCGTTGTAGTGCGGTGGACTTCGCGACCTAAGATGTCATAGATCGCAGCGTCTACCGAACCAGCCTGTGGCAACGTAAGCCCCAGCGTTACGCGGTCGAGGGCAGGATTTGGATAGAGATCCACCTCGACGGAGGCAAGATTCAGCGTCGGTTCAGTCGCCACCCCAGACACACGCGTCAAACGAAGGCCATCAGCGACGACGAAGGCAGGTGAAGAGGAACCTGTGGCATCATCAGAAACTACGACGGAATCGCCCGGAGCGAGTTCGAAGGTGCCCAATGGATTCCATCGGTTGAGCGTCCCGGTATCAGACTGATCGACACGTACAGTGGTGCCGGTACCGTTTTGGTAGATCGTAAACGGAGTATTCGCCGCCCGATTGAATGAGGGTACCCACCATGCATCTA
>CAYYHN010000249.1:0-6517 GCA_964471245.1 uncultured Rhodothermaceae bacterium
CTGGCCTTGGGCGCCACGGTGGTGGGTGCACCGATTCCCAACCTGGTGGGAATCACCGAAGACGGTCGATTCGGTACGGTGGCGTCGGCCCACCGGCCGCGCTCCCTCGCCCGGGCCCTCGAGCGCTGCCCCCATGCCCGGGCCATCCGCACCAACATGCGCCGCGAGATGGCGTATACGTTCGACTTTAGCGCACCCGGTAGCGTAGCCTCGCGTGACGGCGATGTCCCCCCCGTGATGACACAGCTAATAGCACAGAAGGCGCAAGTTATCCCGCGGTTCGTAGTGGTGATTACACCTGAGGTAGCGACCACGACCGATACAGAGCAGCCAGCCGACTATGGGTTGGAGGCTGCCTACCCGAACCCGTTCAACCCCACAACGACGATCCGCTACCGTTTGGGAGCGAGTGGCCCGACGAAGCTGACAGTCTACGACACGCTCGGTCGCGAGGTGGCGGTGTTGCTCGACGCAGTGCAGCCAGCGGGTGTGTATAGTGTCCAGTTCGACGCGGGCATCCTTGTCTCAGGCATGTACCTCTACCTCTTGGAGACACCGCAGTACACCGCTATCAAGACGCTGATGCTGCTCAAATAGCAAGCAGTTCAGTATTGTTATTGCAGCGCCCTCGGCAGGAATCGAACCTGCGACCTGCGGTTTAGGAAACCGTTGCTCTATCCCCTGAGCTACGAGGGCTTTTGGGCTAAAAAGAGGTAAAATCGCCGTTTTTGAGTCTTATTGAGCGATTGTGCTTTGGCATATTTTGGCCTCTTTTAGCATACTTTTGCGTGAGATTGGGTGAGAATTGGGTGACTACATGGATTGGTTAAGGGAGACGCAAATATCATTGCGATACGCTGCGCTCTATGGGGTTTACCACCTCCCATGTGATGGTGCCACGCATGAAGATTGATCCATCGGGGTGACGAATAATAATGTCCCCCTCAGTGCTCTCCTCCGCATTCTCGGTCATTTCGGCGCTATCCCCGCGCACCTTTTTTGACCACGACACCACTGAATCCTGTAGTTCACTGAGTGCTGTTATCGTAGGCCCATAGCCCATAGCCTCGCGGACAGCTTTCTCATTGGCACTGGAAATGCCCCCTCCTGCCAACCACTTGCTGATGGATCGCGCACTAACTTTAACCCCTAGGGACTTCAAAAGTCTAAGAACGTCCCTTCGACTGAGGCCCTGCTTTTCAATTTCAAATCCAAACCACAAGTGAAATGGCGAATCGTCGTTAATGGCAAACTCCTCTCCACGTATGGATGCCTTAACTAGCTCGCGCCTTACGCGAGAAGGGGACGCCCCACCAAGCCATCTCTGGACATCTCGGCGGGTTGCCACGCCATCAACCTCCAGAACCTCGTAAAACTCTTCTTCGCCAAGGTCGTCTCGTGCATCCGCCAACCATTGAGAGAAGTGTATATGAGACCCTTCGATCAGAGTGTCCATCACACTATCCCCGGTCGCATTATCGAAGGGGAAACTGGCCTCAGCTAGGCAGTCTATTAGCACATCCTTGTCAATACCACTAGCCTGAATCGTAGCATCAATAGCCGCATCAATGCCCTCGGCATATATGTCTATTAGCCAATGGAGTCGTAGACCGGGGGCAAGGTGCCGCCCTCGGTCCTCTTCGTACCTATATAGTAGGCTTGTAAATAAGGTCGGGTAGTCTTCGCCATCCCATACCCAAGCCCCGTCTACAGCTCTTTCTATTTCCAGCTTCGTCACAAGAACTGGATCGGGCGGCTCAGGGTAATCACTGCTCAAGCTGGTAATGAACAGCGGAAGATCATTGCCAATACTGCGATGAAAGGAGTCCCTGATGTAACTCTTATCCTCCTCGGATAGGGAGTTGTATAGTCCTGGTGGGAGAAAAATCTCGTCGGCTCCGCTGTCGTCAACAACCCCATCAGCGATCACACTTGCAAGTACTGGCCTGTGTACCTTGACCCTTGCGTAAGTGTCGGAAAGCCTAGATGCCGGCAATTTGCGCACTTACTTCCTCTTTTTGTTGACACATAGTAAGAAATACCCTACATTACGGGCACAAAGGGCAGATGATGCAACTCAGACTCAGAACTAAGTGCACTTTCTGACTTTTCACTCGCGCTGCACAGAGGATAACAGCCGAGGGTAACAACAAGAAGTGAAGCGCGGCCAATGCCCTCACCGGGGATAAGGCAGAAAGAGAGTGGCCCTGCCCGGCTGCTCTCTTTTTTGTGCGCCACTCACAATATACACATATGAAAGGGCAGATTTCAAGCATGAAATCGGGTGGTATCTAGGCCCGAAATCGGCCTTAAATGCCCATTCGGGCGGGCCACATATCCTAACATGTGTTAGAAGTATGTGCAAACATATTGCGAAAGTCCCCTAAATAACCATAGATTTATGGGCGTTGGCTTACCAGCCCCATAAAAAGGAAGCGCCCGCCTAGTTTCGCTAGACAGACGCCACTCATAGAGGATAACAACATCTAAATGCCCGAACGGGCAAGAAGAATTGTTAGAAGTAATATACTAAACTTCCAAGCGGAAGTGACAGGGTGAGGTGTGTTTCACAAGCACTTCACCCTTTTTCTATGTCACACATCTTGACTTTCTAATTTTGATGAAATTAAGCCGCAAGCAGCGCGGGTGGTGACACTGGGCTGTCAGGCAGGTCGTGAAACTGGGCCGTGTAGATCAGGCCGCCCTCGTGCTTATAGCAGAATGCCTCGGCTCCGGGGTGCTTTTGCTGGCCGTAGTACCGATGTGTCCAATCATCACTGTAACACATGGCGAGTGAAATGCGCTGGATCACGCCCTTGCCCATCTCGTAATCACCGATGCCGCGCCCCTCATGGTGTGCAGGTGCCCGGGCAGGAGCTCGCGCCACACTGACTGCGACCACAATTCAGGCGCACTCGCTGCGAAGTGCATAGGCATGTCGGCCCACTTGACGGTGTGCCCGTGCGTAAGCATCAGTCCATTGCGCCCGTACTGATAGTATTTCGTGACGGGTTTACTGTTGTCGATGCGCACCTCCTCGTACTTCGCGTACTTCTTGGTCCACCCGTGACCCAGCGTAAATGCCGTCGTCTCATCGTGATTGCCCGGCACAATCACTAAATCAACTAAGAACCCCATGTCGAGCAGCATGTCCACCATGCGCTCACCTGCCCGATCAGCCGTCAGGTACATGTCGTGGTAATCAGCTAGATAGTCGATGGGGGTTCCGCTTTGCGTCATGCCCCACGTACCCTTTCGCGTCACGCGGCGGTAGTCGATGTGCGCAAAGTCATGGCCCACAGGGACCATCACGCGTTGCACGGGCAGGTGGCTGAATCCACTCACAAGCTGGTGCGCCACATCTACGAAGCGCTCCTCTTGGTCATCCAGCGTCATCTCCATGCGTGCCGGGACCTTGCCAAAGTGCGGGTCCGGCATGTGCAGCACGGCAAGCAGATCACCCTCCTTCCTTTCCTTATATATATAGGGCTTCGGAGGAAGGCGGCCCATCATCTCCTGAACCACATCCCGCACAAAGATGCGCTCCTTGTCCCGCTCGAACCGGGCCGAGATGTAGTACGCAGGTCGGTCCTCGATCTGCTTGTGCTCGTTCTTGACCGGGATGCGCCACGTCTTGACACTCCAATCCTTGACCCGCCACTCGTCTTCGTCCATCTCGCAGACTTCTAGCAACTCTTCTAGTGTACGGATCTCATTGAGCGAGATCGCATTCACCGTGGCCTTGTCCTCTGAAAATCGCTTGTCGATCCAATCGGCCCCCTCTGGCTGGTCAGATCGAAACACATTCTGCTGAATACCGATAACCAAAAAACGGGATACGGACTGCGAAAATCCATACTCCCGTTGCAGGAAGGTGCGCCCCTTGCGGCGACCCTTGATGGCCTCGACATCAGCAGCAGCGATAATGACGGGGGCTTCCGTCGTTTTAAGTTGGACGGATAGCGCCCCACCGGGCTGCACATTGATGTTCATGTTATCCTCTGTTGGCTGGTTAGCCCGCTACGCTTGAATAGATCCACCATATGGTGAACGAAAACAACGTAAGGACAAACGCCATCCTCGCCAATTCATTGCGCTTTGCCTGATTCATAATAGAGCGTATGCTGCGACGACAAGACAGGTGGTTAGCGACGTTCCATTGTGCCATGCCCACCCATGAACAGGGTCTTTGATGCGAGGCGACCTACCCTCGGCCCATTGCCGCACCAGCACAAAAAAGATGTACAAGCAAGCCAGAAGGATGGCCGCGCCCGGCTCCTTCGCCCACACAGGTATCAGTGCGCAGACCACCAGTAGTGGTACGACCACAAAGCTATTGAGCTTATCCCAAATGGCTGCGAGGCCAATGCCGACCGCAAACCCAGTTGCGGGCATGCCGAAGCCTAGCCCGACCACAGCCGCGAAGCAGATATACATGGCGCATTCGTCGGCGGCCCGCGCATAGCGCGTGAGCTTGCTGTGGAAAGAGGCGCTGCCTAGCGTGAGGAGAATCGACCCCACCGCAACCAGTATTCCCTGTGCGGAATTGGTCCACAGTGCCGCGATCCCTATCGCTAGGTACGCCAGATTTGTCCACGTTGAATGCCACTCCTTAGGGTTGCGCCAGTTCGGCGAGAAGTCTGGCAGGACCATTACAGGATCCCCCACTGCTTAAAGGCTCGTCGCGCGAAGAAGCGAATGACCTTCAGCGCCCCACGGATCAGGCCACGCTCAATGCGGTCAGCCACGCCCTTTCGATCAACAAATGGGTGCAGAAAGTCCACGGCGGCCTCGATCTCCTCCTTCCCTGAGAACTCACCAAGAAACTCAGCGAAAATCTCTTTCAGCCCTTCCTTCGGCGTGTCCGGCCCATCGGCCATCGTGTGGGGTAGTTCGTTGCTATCCGGCATTGTTACCTCCAGTGGTTCTAAGCCTAGTGGCTTCATTTTGACGGGTTCCATATTGTGCCCCGGTATGATGTAGTTGTTATCCCCATGCACATCTAATCGCCCATCGCAAATGCTAGCGAGCGAGAAGCGTACATAATCCATGTCAACGAGCTTGCCGGGGCAGGTCTTCTTTGCCCCAAGCTCTCGGTGCCCCAGCACATTATGAGCTGGAATGTGGTAGCGGCGCTTTATGTCAGAAAACAAGATTGACAGCCCAAGCCACTGCTCGGCGGTCCACGACTCGTAATCGCCGTGCCCACTGAGACAGATACCGATAGACTTGCGATTCATGCCCTTCTGCCGGGCGTGCGCACCTATCTCGTCTTCACCCCTCCCTTGCTCAATTGTGCCGTCTTTCCTGATGACGTAGTGGTAGCCTATACTTCTCCACCCATTTGCCTTGTGCCATCTGTCAATAGTGGCCGCGCTCACATCCCCGCGAAATGCAGCCGTGTGAATGATGATGTATTCAGGGCGGTTCATTCCTTAATCATTTCAAGGATATACCTAACGGTATGAGACGTGGGCTGTAGTGCGTGAGGAGTGCCGTGCGGAATACGGAGCGTCCGCCCCCTAGTCAGTTCGACCGACTTGTCGCCAATCGCCATGCGTGCGCTACCCTCAGTGAGTGTTATGGTTTCCACTCCAGATGGATGGAAATGCATCGGTATCATGGCGGGCTGCGATAACTCCCAGTAGTACTTAGCGTACCCATTTCTGCGCTCAATCACGGTCCCGAATCCGGGGAAGCCATGTAGTGAGAACCTACCCCTCTTGGGCACCTTGCTGATGATGTCCATGATCGGGACTGCTTTAGCCTGCTTGGCTGCCGCACCAAGTATGTTGCTAACAAAGCGGTTCATTTCTAGCGTGAGCGCGTTCATGTCGGTTTACTGATCAGGGTCGCCACCGTGTCTAGCTTACTTGCGTTGCCCTCTACGGTGCGCCGCACCTCGGTCATGTCTCGCTGAAACTCATCCTGCTTGGCTGTAAACGTGGCAAGCGCCGTGGCCATAGCATGAACGACCTCAATGGACTTGTTGTTAAACTTATTATGCATCGTCACGATGTAGCCCGCCATCGAGGCGATCACGCCGCCCATCGTAACAAGCGCCCACAACATGGTGCCCGGAGTGATATACTCTGTCACCTTTGATGCTTCTTGCATTACGAGCGCAAAGAGCGTGAAGAAGTCCATCATGGGGATACCCTCGGCAGTTAGGGCGCGGCCCCTTTAGGAGAAGGTCGCTGTCACACTGTTGAAACGGAGAATGTTGTTGGTCAGCACAGTCGTTGCCCCGGTAACCGGACCGAAGAACAACTCTGATCCAGACGATGCGGGGCTGCCCCCTGCCACATTGATCATGATCGCAAAGGACCCAACTGGACTCCAGTTGCCCGTTGCGGTGATCTCAATCGCGTGGTTCATTTGCAGCTGGAAGCCAGATCGAATGACTAGCTGGCCCACACTGTAGTCTTGTGTAGCTCGCGCCGACCCACCCTCGTCGGGGCTTTGGTCGTAAATACGCAGCGCATAGCGCGGCTGGTGTGGTGATGTGCGCGTGAGG
>CAYYHN010000250.1:0-6511 GCA_964471245.1 uncultured Rhodothermaceae bacterium
GTCAGGGAATTCCCCGATGCAAATGCGCTGAAAACAGCCATTGCCGAAGGCGCAGCGGTGTACTGGTCTTTCAGATCGCTGAGGTGCCGCAGATTCTGGAGAATGACATCGGTTTCGACACCAAAATCGATGAGGCATGCAATTTCATTGACGCCGATAGCTTGCATCTCGCGCAAGAGCGTCGCCGAACTTTCTGGGGTTCCCAATAGGGCGCGTTCCGCGAAGAAGCGCTCAAAGAGGAAGTTGATAAACGTGTCTTTCTCCTCTTCCGTAAACGCGTCTAGATCTACATGTTGTCCGCGACTTTCGGCCAAGCCGGTCAGCAGGTGCGCAATCGACTTGAGGTACGTGCAGTACGGCTCGCGCACTTGTTCGCGCACGACATCAAGGTCGGTGCCGATGAACGTGTGGAGCATCACCGAGACCTTACCTGCGTCGGGGTCGAACCCGTTGGCCGCGCGAGCTTCACGGTACAGTGCAATCTTCTGGCCGAGGGTCTCCGAGTCTTGGTCGAGCAAGTGGGTCAGCAGGTTGGCGCCCATGGCGCCGGCTTGCTGGAACGTCGCTGGGTTGCTGGCTGCCGTAATCCAGATGGGCACATCGCGTTGGACCGGCGTCGGGTACGTGCGCAGATCGACGGTTTGGCCGACACCATTTTCGAATGCCTGGGAGTTGCTTTGCCAAAGGTGCTTGACGCGGTCCAGCCCTTCAAACATCAGCGCCCGCCGATTGGGATAGCGCTCTGGGAAAAACGTAAAGTCGTTCGGGTGCCATCCCGATGCAAACGAGAGCTCGACGCGGCCCTTGGATAGGTTGTCCACCATCGCCCATTCTTCGACGATGCGGATGGGATTATGGATAGGCAATACGATGCTGCCTGCGCGCAAACGGATTTGCTCCGTCTCACGGGCGAGCGCGGCATGCAATACGGCCGGATTGGCGTACGGTGCGCCAAAGGTAGTAAAGTGACGCTCCGGAGCCCACACCGCCGAGAAGCCGTTTTGATCGGCAAAGCGCGACGCCTCAACAACCAAGCGGTACGTGTCGCGTTGTTCTGGATCTTCTTGCCCCGCAAAGAACATCAGCGCAAAATCGAGCGGCTGCGCTGCTTGGGTTTCTGCCTCCACGACTCGTGGCTGAACCCGCTCGTATGTCACATGCGCCGTCGCATGGAGCGACCAAGACGCCGAGGTTTGGGCGCGTAGGCGGCTGTAGATGTGGACGGTCGCGGCGTCATCTGTTGTCGGCGTGAGGGCAATTTGCACCAACCGTTCATCCGTTTCTGGAACGATGAGCAACCGTTGCAAGTCGAGGTCTGCAACGCGGATTGTTTGCCCCGTCCAGACCTCCGACGCGGCTTTTTGGATCAGCACGACATAGGCCGAAGCAGAAAGCGCTGCACTTCCGTGAATCAAGTGGTCGCCCAATTCAGGGAAGCGCTTCAGGCTTAGACTGGTTTCCCACGTATGGTGTGCGACATGGGCTAAGCTGGGCAGTTTGCGCCCGAGAAAGCGATGGGGAATCTCAGCAAGCTCAACGGCCTCTGTCGGGCGTTGGCTAGGCTGTTGATTCGCCGGGGTAATATCTGCATCAACCCAGTATGACGCACGCTGCCACGGATAGGCGGGCAAGGAAACCACACGGCCCTGTGGTGCAATCGTCTCCCAAGCAAGCGAATAGCCTGCCGTGTAGAGCGAGGCGATGGCGCGGAGCAGCGCACGATGCTCCATCGTCGGGTCACTCGTAGGCACACTGAACGTCGTCGCGTCGGCGTTAGCGTATGCCATACACTGCTTGAGCGCCCCCGTCAGCACGGCACGCGGCCCGATCTCGATGAAGTCAGTATAGCCGTCCGCGAGCAACGATTGAATGGCCTTGGCGAACCGAACGGGTTGGCGGAGCTGCTGGCCCCAATACGTCGCATCCAATTGGTCGGCCGTGATCGCGCCGCCTGTCACGGTGGATGTAATCGGTAGCGTCGCGTCGTTGCGTGCGATAGCACCCAAAACCTCCGGCAGTGCATCTGCGAACGGCTGCATCTGGGTGCTGTGGAACGCATACGCAACATCGAGTGGGCGATAGAAGCAGTCTTTCTGCTCAAGCACGGCTGTCAGGTCTTTGATCGCCGTATTTGTGCCTGCTACAACCGTCACTTCGGGTGCGTTGACCGCTGCGATGTCGAGCGACAAGGCATGGGAGGCGAGCAGCGCGGTGAGTTCGGCTTCGGGCAAGCCAACAGCCAGCATCGTGCCGTGTCCGGTTGCGGCCTGCATCAGCTGGCCGCGTGCATGGGCGATCCGCATGGCTTCATCCAGCGTGAAGATGCCAGCCACGTGTGCTGCCGCGACTTCTCCAATGCTGTGCCCGACAACGGCTTTGGGCACGACGCCCCATGACTTCCACAATGCCGCAATCGCAATCTCAAAGGCGCAGATCAGCGGTTGGGCGACTTCTGTGTCGTTCAGTCGGGCGCTCTGGTTCGCATCTTGCAGCAGATCCCGCAGCGACCACGATGCGTATTGCTGGAATGCTTGATCGCATGCGTCAAAAGCCTCTGCAAACACAGGTTCTTCTTGCAGCAACACCTGCCCCATGCCAGCAAACTGCGAGCCTTGGCCTGAGAAAACAAAGACTGGCTGTTTCGGTGGTGCGTGCCGAGGGACCTCGCGCGTTAGGTCGATGCGTGCCTGAGCCAAGCGGGTCGCCACCTCCTCTTTGTTGGTCCCAGCAAGGGCAAAGCGATAGGGGTGATGCGTGCGCCGGACACTGGCAGTGTACGCCACATCCGCTAAGGGTGTCGTGGTGTTTTGCAGAAACGAGGCGTAGGTCGCACACTGGTCTGCAAGCGCCTGCGGTGTCTTGCCTGAGAGTGGCAAGAGGTACGACGAAGGTTGCGCAGGTGTGGCCTCAGGTTCTGTTGGTGCTTCTTCGAGGATGAGGTGCGCATTCGTCCCCGATACCGCAAAAGCGCTCACGCCTGCCATCCGCGGCTGGTCGCCCGTGTCCCACGCGACATTCGTGGTCGGCAGCTTAATCCGCGTGCCTGCTAGGCTGATGTTGGGGTTGAGCGAGCGAAAGTGGGTCAGCGGCGGAATTGTTCGGTGCTGGAGCGCCAAGATCGTCTTGATGACGCCCGCAATGCCCGCCGCCGACTCCAAGTGCCCAATGTTGCTCTTGACGGCCCCAACGTACAGTGGAGCAGCATCCGGATGGGCTTGTCCTACCACCTCTTTGATGGACCACATCTCAATCGGGTCGCCGAGCGCGGTGCCGGTACCGTGTGCTTCGAGGTAGCTGATCTGTTCGGGCTTGATGCGTGCTTGCTTAAGGGCTTGCCGCATCACCTTTTGCTGCGCGAGTCCATTGGGGACCGTAAGGCCGCTGCTTTGCCCGTCATGGTTCACCGCTGAGCCGCGGATCAGCGCTAGGACCGTGTCCCCGTCGCGCTTCGCATCCGAGAGCCGTTTGAGCACCACAAAGCCACACCCTTCGCTGCGCACATAGCCGTTGGCACGCGAGTCGAACGTCATGCAGCGTCCATCTGGTGAGAGCGCCTTCATGCGCGAGAGGTAAATCGACAACTCGGGTGTGAGCGTCAAGTTGACGCCACCCGCTAGGGCTACGTCGGATTCGCCTGCGCGCAAGCTCTGGCAGGCCAAGTGGAGCGTGACGAGCGACGAGGAGCACGCGGTGTCAACAGCCAAGGAGGGGCCTTGCAAGCCCAGCGCGAACGAGAGCCGTCCTGAAGAGACACTGTTCGCTACTCCGGTTCCTGAGTAAGCATCAATTTGGCCTAAGTCAGCAAAGTTGAGCGAGAGGTAGTCGCTGTTTTGAATGCCTACAAAGACGCCTGTAGCGGAGTCGATCAAGTCGTTGGGGCGTTGACCTGCATCTTCAAGCGCTTCCCACGCTACCTCCAGCAAAAGACGCTGCTGAGGGTCCATGTTGCGTGCTTCACGGGGTGAGATACGAAAGAACGGTGCATCGAACTGATCGATGTCGTTCAGAAAGCCACCCCATCGGCTATACATCTTGTCTTGGGCATCCGGGTTGGCATCGTAGAATTGTTCTACATCCCAGCGTTCCGGTGGCACTTCACGGATGGCGTCAACGCCTTCGGTGAGAAGATCCCAGAACGCACTGGGCGAGTTCGCATCGCCGGGAAAGCGGCAACTCATGCCCACGACAGCAATGGGCTCGTTCTGTGCGTATTGAACGGCATCCAGCTTGGCTCGCATTTCCTTGAGAGCCAGCACAGCGCGTTGCGTAGGCGTCAACTGGTTCAGGGCCGGTTTACTCATGCTCCGCTGAGTCCTCTAGTAGTGTAGCTAGTTCTGCGTCAATGAGTGCCTGTGCCTCATCCTCACTCATGGCTTTTACATCGGCTACAAGCGTTTCTTGGGCAGCAGTAGCTTCGTTCGTCGCTTGTTCTTCTGATACAGTTGAGAGCGTATCTGGGAAGAGTAGCGTGATTAAGTGGCCCGCTAGTTTTTCTATGGTGGGATAGTTGAACGGCGCGGCTGTCGAAAGCTGGATGCCTAGCGTTGCCTCCAGTCGGTTTTTAAGTTCGACGGCCATAAGGGAGTCCATACCAAGGTCGAAAAGCCCTTGCTGCGGCTCCAGTCCAGTAGATGCATCCATCCGGAGCACGGCTGTGACCTGCTTGCTCAAGTGGAAGATCATATGCTGGTGGCGCTCCTCGGGTGCAGCGTTTGCCAAGGTGTCAAGGAGAGCTTGGTCGATGCGCAACGCTGGGCCTTTGGATACCTGTGTCGGTGCCTGTTCAGCCAAGACTTGGAAGAATGAGGGCACACGCTGTTGCCGGAACGCATGGAGGAGCATCGGCCAGTGAATAGGCATGACGCCCACTTGTGCCGCTGAAGTCGTGAGAAGTCGCTCCAAGACCGTGAGCCCCTGATCTGGTGGAATGGTCCAGATGCCCGGGAAGAGGTTGCGTGGCTGGTCGCCTTCCGCGGCCTTGCCAATCTCAGCCCAGAAGCCCCAGTTGATGCTCAGGGCTGGTTGGTGCTGGTGCCGACGGTGATGGGCAAGCGCATCCATAAAGGCATTCCCCGCCACATAGTTGGCTTGGCCCGGCGACCCCAGCAAGGCTGCCGCCGACGAGAACAGTACGAAAAAGTCGAGGGGCAACGCTTCGCTTTGACGATGCAAGTGCAATGTCCCAAGCACTTTGGGTGCCATGACGTTGCGAACGCGCTCCGGCGTGAGGCGCATCAAGATGCCGTCATCAAGTAGACCGGCGGCATGGATGATGCCACGTACGGGCGGCAAGGTGTCGGCGATGTCGGCAAACAGAGCCTCGACATCGGCAGCAACCGTGACATCGGCTTGGTGGACAGCAAGGGTAATGCCGTTCGCACGGTGCTCCGCAAGCCAGTCTGCGGCAGCCTCCGAAGGCTGACTACGCCCGACCAATACCAAATGCTGTGCGCCTTGTTCGATGAGCCGCGTCGCGACAGCACGGCCTAGTCCACCTAGGCCACCTGTAATCAGATACGTACCATCCGGGCGAATCAGCAACTGTGGTTCGGTCGGGACCGTCAACACGATCTTGCCGATGTGCTTTGCCTGCGCCATGAACCGGAAGGCGTCCACCGATTTGGCGATCGGGAAGCTGGTAACCGGAGGTGCTTGAAGGGTGCCGTCCTCGAAGGCTGTTGTGAGGTCTTCAAACAACTGGCGGCACACAATCGGGTCATTCGCGAACCGCTCCGCCATGTCAATCTGTGCGTAGAAGGCGTCGGGCTTCTGCGTTTTGAAGCGGGTTTCGTCCCAGCCTTCAGGCTTGCCAATTTCAATGAAGCGCCCCGTATCGCTGAGCACATCGACGCTGCGCTGCAAAGCATCGCCGATCAGGGCATTGAGCACGATGTCCACGCCTGCGCCATCGGTGATGCGCATGATGTCGTCGGCAAAGTCCAGCGTACGCGAGTGGAGCACGTGGGGTACGCCCAATTCTTTCAAGAAAGCGCGTTTTTCAAGCGAGCCTGCTGTCGCGAAAATTTCAGCGCCTGCTTGTTGGGCGAGGGCAATCGCTGCTACGCCCACACCGCCTGACCCTGAATGAATCAAGACCCGGTCGCCCGCTTGGATCTTCGCTAAATGATTCAGTGCATAGGCCGCCGTGAGATAGACAATGGGTAGTGCCGCAGCATCTTCAAACGAGAGGGCTTCAGGTTTACGAATGACAAAGCCTGCGTGGGTGGTCACATAGCGCTTGAAGGTGCCGCCTGCGACGGCCAGCACCTCATCGCCGACTGCCAGCCCGGTCACCTCACTGCCGACAGCTACAATCGTTCCTGCGCATTCGCTGCCGAGCGGTCCTGCATCACCCGGATAGAGGTCCATTGCATTTAGCACATCGCGGAAGTTGAGGCCTGCTGCTCTGACTTGGATCTCTACTTCGTGCGGGCCCGGCGCGTGCCGTTCGGCGGCCACCACGCGCAGGTTGTCCAGGATGCCCTTGTCTGCAATCGTGACTTCTAAGGGC
>CAYYHN010000251.1:0-6481 GCA_964471245.1 uncultured Rhodothermaceae bacterium
CGGATATTCCCACTCGTCGTTCTTGAGGTTGTGCACATCGCCGTGCGGTTTGGGTGCGCTCCGCAACTCATCATCGACGGAGCCTTCCGTGCGTAGCGCGTCGAAGTCATAATCCACGTCATCGCGAAAGTAGAGGTCCATCACGACAAAAATGGGACCGACACCAATGATTACAAACGCGATCCAGTGCAGCAGCAAAAGCGGGATCCCGCTCACGATCAACCACGCCAACGCCAACATTTGGAACCGGTGGGGACGGCGCTTGATGTAGCGCTGGATCGCAGCAAGCAGCCCGCGTCCTTCAACCCGGAACCAGTCATGTAGAGATTCGCGCATCGGTAACGCAGGCTATGTCCAACTTTCGTAAGGTGGAAAGGATGGACGTTTGGAAGGTGTCGACGGTCTGAACGCGCCCGTGGGACTTCATTCCTGTCTATCCTTTAAGTTGTGTGGTGTATCACGCAATTTGAGAAGGTGATGCTCAACGTATCGTCTAACGGCATGCCTGATTTTAGCGCGTAGCCACGAATCGCGGTGCAATCCCAGAAGTTCATCAAGCAGGCGAGGCTTGGGTGCTGCTTTGGGGCTTCCTTGTTTGCCGGATATCATCCTGCCATGTATGTTATCTATGCGCCTTGAATTACAATAGTTATAACACTTTCCCCAGCGTTCTGGGAGCACAGGCATTGCTTAGGCGTTTGAGTAGAAAAACGTAACTCTTCCGCTCATGGCACACATTGATCTCGCTCAAGCCAAAAGCCAGCTCGAAACACTCATTGAGCGCGTTGCACAGGGCGAAGAAGTCGTCATCACCAAAAGCGATCAACCTGTTGCCCGACTATCAGCCGTGCATGGATCGCGTCAGCGCCAGTTCGGCAGTGTCAAAGGCAAGATTTGGATGAGCGATGACTTCGATGAGCCGCTGGAAGATTTCCGGGAGTACATGTAATGCGGCTCTTGCTGGACACGCACGCATTTCTTTGGTTCATCGGTGGCGATAAGCGGCTGTCAGACAAAGCTAAGGCTGCTATTTCCGACCTCGACAACGAAGTCTTCCTCAGTTCAGAGAGCCTCTGGGAGATCGCCGTCAAGATGAACATTGGGAAGCTGAGACTGCCTGAGCCTTTTGCCGAATTAATTCCTGCACACCTCGTGCGCAATGAGATCACAGTTCTGCATGCGGAGGTCTCTCACATGGCACAATATATCGCGTTGCCTCTTCACCACCGAGATCCGTTTGATCGCATGATCATTGTGCAAGCGCAAGAAGAGTCGCTGACGCTTGTGAGTAAAGATGGCGCATTTGCGCACTACGATGTGGGCCAACTCTGGTAGGGTGTACTTTCGTGCCACATCACCGCGCCATTGCGTATGAAAATGGGCCTGACTCGCATTGGATAACGGTAGCGTCTACGTTGATCATTGGGTACTTCTTTTGGTTTTAATCCATAGGCGTTATATGGCTACTATACACGCTTACCTGATACCATCTTTCCACGTAAGTTATTCATGCGAAACGCCTTGGTGCGTAGTGGTTAGGTGCTCTTCCCTATTGAGCTGTACTGGGTCAAAGCTGAAAAACACTTAAACAGTTGATGCGTATATTCTCTTATGGGAAAAGCCGTAGAACATCTGAATCCAAAGATCCTCCAATGGGCTAGACTCACTGCTGGGTACAGTGAGTCTGAGGTCGCTGAAAAGCTGAAGAAGGTCCCTGAAGTGATTTCTGGTTGGGAGCAGGGTGTTGGAGCACCGACTTACCCACAACTCGAACGGCTAGCCTATCAGGTTTATAAGAGACCAGTTGCGCTCTTCTTTTTTCCGAGTCCACCAGAGGAAGAGGCTCCGGAGCATTCCTTCAGAACGCTTCCCGGGTTCGAGATTGATAATCTGAGCCCTCGAATTAGGTACTTGCGACGTGAAGCGATCGCCATGCAGGGTTTTCTTTCCGAGTTGAATGGTCCTTCAAATCCGCAATGGTCAGAATTCAAAAATAGTGTTGCATACAAATCGCATGATTCTGCTGAAAGTGTCGCGGCAAAAGTGCGAAAAGCTCTGGGCATTTCTTTCGACGAGCAGAATAGTTGGAAATCGACAAAACAAGCTTTTGAGCAATGGCGGTCAAGTTTTGCTAAATCTGGACTTTACGTTTTTAAAGAAGCATTTAACCACAAGTTAATATCAGGTTTCTGTCTTTATGATGAAGAGTATCCTGTTATATATGTCAATAACTCGAATTCTAGGTCGAGGCAAATATTTTCTCTGTTTCATGAATTAGGGCATTTGATATGTGAGACAGGAGGTGTCACGACTGCTAATGAAAGCTTCATTGAGCTTCTTCCCCCTGATCACAAGCGAATTGAAGTGTTTTGTAACAAGTTCGCTTCCGAAGCTCTGATTCCGTCAGAGACGTTCAAACCTTTCCTTACTATTTCTGATTTTTCTGACTCCAAGCTGAGTCAGATTGCAAGATCATTCAGTGTTAGCAAGGAGGTTATCTTGCGCAAGTACCTTGATTCTGGACTAGTATCTCGTGAGTTTTACGAGGCTCGTGTATATGCTTGGGATAAAGCCTTTAAGAAGGCAAAGGAGTCCAAAAAGTCAGGTGGAGGAGACTACTATGCTACCCAAGCAACCTATCTAGGCATGGAGTATCTAAAGCTTGCCTTATCCACGATGCATCAGGGAAATATAACTCAGGAGCAAGCTGCTGAATACTTGAAAGTTAGACCTGAAAACTTAGAGAAGCTGGAAGGTTTCTATTTTGCGAAGGTGGCATCATGAAACCACCTTACATTCTAGATACAAACTCCTTTCGAGTCCTCTCAAATTATTACGCGGCTCAGTTTCCTACGTTTTGGAAGAAGTTTGATGTTGAAGTGCAAGCACAGAGGATTATATCTGTACGCGAGGTGTTGAAGGAACTTGAGGCATATAAGTCAAACTGGATTTATAAAAAAGCAAGGAGCATGCAGTCCGCTTTCTTGATTCCTTCGGGGCAGCAGGCAGCTTTTGTTGCGAATCTCTTGAGCCAAAAGAAGTATCAAGCGATGGTAGCAAAGAAGAATATGCTTCAAGGAAAGCCTGTAGCGGATCCGTTCCTTGTTGCGGCAGGTTTCGAACTCGGTGGATCGGTTGTCACTGAGGAAAAACGTAAACCGAACGCTGTTAAGATTCCAAACGTCTGTGACGACTTCAGTATTCGAGTGGTCAATGTAGAAGAGATGTTAACGGACTTTGGCTGGTCATTTTAGCCTCCAGTGGATTCATAGCAAAATGCGTCACTCCTGCAAGTGAAAACTGTGGTGGTCTGTTTTTATGCGACAGCGGCTATGTTGCTCATCAGCCATGTCGATTTTTGCGACAAATCTATAGCGTTATTTGGACCTAGGGTCTCCTGCCCCATCATAGTCGTTAGGTTGACAGTTGGTTAGGAGAATTCCCTCAGTCGCCTGCTGGCGCACGCGTGCTTACCGCATGACCACGAACCGCTGCGTTTGGTGGCCGCTTTCGGTTTCGAGGCGGTAGAAGTAGGTGCCGCTGGCGAGGGTGGCTGCATCGAACGAGGTTGTGTGGCGGCCGGCGGGTAGGACGCCGTCGTACAGCGTGGCGACGAGGCGGCCGAGGGCATCGTGCACTTGCAAGCGTACTTGGGAGGCTTCGGGCAGGCGGAAGCCGATGTTGCTGGGGCCTTGCGTCGGGTTGGGGTAGAGTGGATACAACGTCAGCGTCTCTGGGAGCGTGGTCGTGGGTTGGGTATTGGTTGCGCCTTCCGATGGGGCGAGAGCGGTGTAGGGCACCGTCTGATACGGCACGGACGGGCTGCTCCAGAGGAAATGCGCTTGTGCAAGGCCTGTTCTTTCGTAATACTCGACCATCAGCGGATACGCGCGGCCTGCTTCCAAGCGACGCGCACGACTCACGACTTGGCTCACGTCTTGGTCTTGCCAGTTGTCGAGGATGAGGTTGCCGTCCAGCCAGACGCGCATGCCGTCGCTGCTGCGGGCGTAGAAGCGGTAGTTCTCGTCGTAGGCAGGCGTGATGGTGCCCGTCCAGCGCACGCTATACGTGTTGCTGCCGATGAGCGGCACGGGCGGGTCGGTGGCCCAGTTGAAGCTGATCTGCGGATCTGTCTGTGTGACGCTGCGGCCCATGAAGTCGAGGTCGTTGAAATACGTTGCCGTCAGCCCACGGGCAGGGGCATCGGTGTGGACGCCCGGGCCGAGAAAGTCGATCCAGTTGAGGTTGAAGAGCGCCTCATTGCCGGGTGTGTTTTCGAACACGAAGTACAACGTGCGCAAGCCGCCGGGATCCTCCACAGGGATCGTCACATCGCGGTACGTCTGCCAGTCACCCGTCACCTCGACGTTGGCGCTGCCGAGGATTGGTCCGTCAACAGCGTCGGCGCGGACGACGATCCGGCCGCCTGTACCCGCTGAGGAAATCCGGAACGTCATCGCCTCGATGCCAAAGAGATCGATGGGTTCGATGGCGATGTAGTCGCCGTGGTCGATGAAGCCGAGGTTGCTGCCCCCGCCGAGCGCGTCGCCGGTAGCCTCGATCTGCACGCCTTGCTGGGCGGTGAAGTGCTCCGCCTCGATGCGCTTGGGTTGCAGGATATGCTGCGCCCGTGCCGTCAGCGTGCCCGCTGCCCCTGCGCCGCGATCCGTGTACGAAGCCTCGACGACGTAGAACAAGCGGTCGCCTTCGCCGCCGTGGTCTTCATCCGTCACGACGAACGTGCCCGAGCAGTCGTTGATCTGGTTGAGCGGGTGTGCGTGGTCATCGTGCCCAAGGAAGAGTTGCAGCGTCACATCGGCGCAGTCGATGCCGCCGTCTGAGGTGCTGCCGTCTTCGGGGTCACTCACCGAGAGCGTGAAGTCCACCGCTTCGCCCCAGTCGAAGAACATGCCTTGCGCAGGCGACGAGAGCACCATCGTCGGCTGCGAATTGCCGACGACGATCTGGAAGGACTGCGCCGCGACATTGTCTTCGGGATCGGTGACAGTCAGGAGCGCCGTGTACGTACCTTCGGTCGTGTACGTGTGCGTCGGGTTGGGTTCGGTGCTGTCGAAGGTGCCGTCGGCTTCGAAGTCCCATGCATACGTCAACGTTTCACCGGGATCGGGATCAAAGGAATCGGATGCGTTGAACTGTACGGTGAGCGGCGCGGGGCCGGAATTGGGAGCCGCCGCCGCGACGATGACGGGTGACCGTGAGCCTTGCACGTAGTCGATGCGGACGAGGCGCGAGTCGGCGTTGTCGCCACCGAAGCCGGTGCCCCATTCGATGACGTAGAGTGCGCCATCAGGGCCAAGCTTCATGTCGATGGGTCGCCGGAAGTCGAACTGCGGCACGAACGGCTGGATGGCAAGCACGCCGCCGTCGTCGTCGAGCTTGACCTCGTGGATCCAGTTGCGCGCCCACTCATAGATGAAGAACGTGTCGCTGTAGTATTCGGGCAGCTTGTTGTCGCTGGCGAGGTTCGCGTCGTAGTAGTAAATCGGCCCTGCCATCGCCGTGCGGCCTTCGCCATTGGTGATGCCCGGAAACTCGTCGGATGGACCGTACGGGTACCAGATCCACGCCGACTCGGCGGGGGGCAGCGTGCGGCTTCCGGTGTTGTTAGGCGAATCGTTGATGGGCGCGTTGCAATCAAATGCCGGGCCAGAGGTCTCCGTGGCGAAGTCGTAATCGCGGTACGGCTTGTTGTCGGCGTTGCAGTAGGGCCAGCCGTAGTTGCCTGCGGCGCGGGCTTGGTTCCATTCGTCGTAGCCACGCGGCCCGCGCAAGGTGTTGTCGCCGCCCGCATCCGGCCCGACTTCGCCCCAGTAGAGCCAGCCGCGCCGCTCATCCACCGCGATGCGGTACGGGTTGCGCACGCCCATCACGTAGATCTCCGGGCGGCCTTGGCGTGGGTCGGTGAAGAGGTTGCCGTCGGGAATGGTGTAGCTGCCATCGGGTTGCGGCGTGATGCGCAGGATCTTGCCCCGCAGGTCGTTGGTGTTGCCCGATGAGCGCTGCGCGTCCCACGACTGTCGCCCTGGCCGCTCATCGATGGGCGTGTAGCCGCTGGACTCGAACGGGTTGGTGTTGTCGCCTGTCGTGATGAAGAGGTTGCCGTCAGGATCGAAAAGCATGGCCCCGCCCGAGTGGCAACATTCTGCGCGAGAAACGGGGATGGTCAGCATCAGGGCTTCCGAATTGGGGTTGAGTGTGTTGCCATCCATCGTGAACCGCGAGACGTGCTGTACGTTGGCCACGTTCGCGGGCGAGTAGAAGAGGTAGACCCAGCCGTTGGTGGCAAAATCCGGGTCGAGGGCGATACCGATGAGGCCGTCTTCGTTGGACGTGACGACGTCGAACGTGCCTGCCGTCATGGTGGTCGTCGTTGTGGGGTCGTAGATACGGAGCGCACCCGCCCGCTCGATGAAGAAGACGCGGCCGTCGGGGGCAACATCCAGCCCGATGGGGTTGGCGG
>CAYYHN010000252.1:0-6478 GCA_964471245.1 uncultured Rhodothermaceae bacterium
TGTGCCTTGTAGGAACGTGCCCTTTTCATCGTGCAGGGCCAAAAGCAACAGCTCTTCATGGAGCAAGAGAGCATCAGAGGGTAGCGACGTGGGTAGCGCCATTGAATCTAAGGTAAAGTCGTGTACGTGGGTGTGTATTTCATCGAATACGATGCCGCATGGCTCAAGGTTGCCACAAACTGGACGATGGTAACTTGTGGGTGTGTATGAACAGGGAATTGAGTGGTGCCAGCGCGTACACCCCACGCAAAAACCACAAGGACCCCAGTGTTGGCCAGCGCCTGGCACAGAGAAATACATGACAATCTATCGGTTACCGCAGCGCAAACGCTCCAACCCAACCCTTTCTCCCGAATTGCATGCCCGCTTGATAAACGTCGAAGCACACTTAATGAGGGTTTATCAACAGGGGTGTACTTCAGTTGGTGGCACTACCCCAGTCATCGAGTGTTTGTCGCCCCTCACACCTACACGTCTTACCACCTTCGAAAAACGGTATCGTATCCAACTGCCAGAAGACTATCGTGCCTTTCTCTGTATGCTAGGCGATGGTGGTCCGGGTCCTAGCTCAGGCATCTTTTCGCTTGACAAAGCGTTGCGCTACCAGCGAATGATCGTACCCGCTCATCTATTGCGGACTCCGTTTCCGCATACCGTGGCCTACGATCCAAACGAAGATCCTGAATGGCAAGCTATCCTTGCGCAAGCAACACGCGGCGAACTCATACGTGCGGAGGTAGAAAGCGCCGAAATGTACCTTGCTGCGGGTACTTTGGCCCTCAACCACGAAGCCTCTGGTGATGTGCATCGTCTTGTCGTTAGCGGTCCAACGGCAGGACAGATGTGGCTTGATGCACGGTCACGTGATCAAGGCTTTTTTCCATTGCACGTGACCTTTCTTGAGTGGTACGAACGGTGGCTTCAGGCCATGCTAGTGCCTTAGATCCTAGAGCAGGATGGCTAGTAGCATGAGATCATTTTTTAGTAACTAGTTGTTAGGTTGTTGCGTAAAAGTTACTATTCGTGTACATTAGTGACGCTTACCCAACCCCTTTCTTGCCCCTGTTTTCCCCATGTCTGAGTCCGCTTTCCTTGCGGATCGCCTTGCCCGTGCTTCGATTGAAGGT
Organism: uncultured Rhodothermaceae bacterium; assembly: GCA_964471245.1. Taxonomy (GTDB): domain Bacteria; phylum Bacteroidota; class Rhodothermia; order Rhodothermales; family CAYYHN01; genus CAYYHN01. The sequence continues at coordinate 1,128 of CAYYHN010000252.1, forward strand.
ACATGGGTGGGCACTCCTCTCGTCAGCACGTTTGCCGATCTTTCGGCTACCGAGGCTGCGGCTTACCCCATTGCCAACGCGCATAGCATACATGAAATCGTGGCGCACGTAGCCGCTTGGTATGAAGCCGTTCAACAGAGGCTTTTGGGCAAACACGCTGAGCCTGAAGGCGATACCGACTGGCCTCCGGTCACCGATACCTCCGAGTCTGCATGGAAAGCCACACAAGCACGGTTACATGAGCAGCGTGCCCACCTTGTAACGACCATCCGTACCCTAGACGCCGATGCTCTTTCGGCCCTTGTACCGGGCAAGTCGTTTCCTGTGCGCGCTATGCTCTACGGTATCATTGAGCACGACCATTACCACGTGGGTCAGATCGTAATGTTGCGTAAGCTCCTTCGTCCTTGAGGTTCTGTACGTGATGTGATAGGCTATGTCGTACCAATGTCAAATCCTACCTGAGCACCAGTTGGGTCACCTGTGTTTTTCGGGTGAACTGAGGGCCACCACGTTTATAGAAGGCCTGCAGACTTTATATGGAGATGTCGCTTGGCGCCCCGGGTTTTCTGCACTTTGGGATTTTAGCCTGATCACATCCCTGCTGGTGCTACCTGATGATATGGACGATATGGTCGAAGCCGTGCATGCTATATCTTCCCGGATGGGTCATGGGCGGGCGGTGTTCATCGTATCACGCGTCCTTGATGAGGAGATTGCCAAGTTGTTGCTGGCGCGAACCCGAAATCCAGAACGTCAGCGGCACATCTGCTATACGCATGCGGCCGCCTTGGCGTGGCTGGAACTCCCCAAGACGCTTTCTGGTGAGCTTGTACTGCCATGCAACAAACAAAAAAGCGGCTTCCTTGCTAGGAAGCCGCTTACTAAACGTATCCACATGATACGCTAAGTTTAGTCGTCGTCTTTCTTCTTTGGCAACTGCGATGAAATGACGTTGTCGATAAGGCCGTACTCTTTGGCGTCCTGCGCGCTAAGCCAGTAGTCGCGGTCGGCATCGGCAGTGATCTCCTCGACGGTTTTGCCCGTGTGGTGCCCGATGATCTCGTAGAGGCGCTGCTTGATCCACAGGATCTCGCGGGCTTGGATCTCAATGTCGGACGCTTGGCCTTGTGCGCCACCGAGCGGCTGGTGGATCATGATGCGCGAATTCGGCAGCGCGGCGCGGCGGCCCGTGGTGCCTGCCGTCAGCAGCACCGAACCCATCGACGCGGCAAGGCCAACGCAGATGGTGGCGACTGGAGCCGAGACCAGCTGCATCGTGTCGTAGATGGCGAGGCCTGCGTAGACGCCGCCACCCGGCGAGTTCACGTAGATGTTGATGTCGCGGTCGGGGTCTTCGCTCTGGAGGTACAGCAGCTGTGCCACGGCGAGGTTGGCAATCTGGTCGTTGATCGGCGTTCCGATCATGACAATGCGCTCCTTGAGGAGGCGGCTGTAGATGTCGTAGGCCCGTTCGCCCCGCGTCGTCTGCTCGACGACCATCGGCACAAGCGCACTCATGGGCGTGTCGCGGAAGGGGCCGCTGTAGATGCTGGAGGGGAGCGTCAGGCTCTTGCTAAACTTGATAAAATCATCAACCATGATCGGACTCGGTCTATCGGTTGTTCGGGAAAGGCTGTTCAAATCGGATGCGATGCAACCGCCCGTAGGCAACGATGGTTCCGTTTTCGGCGCGGAGCCTCGGCGCATGTCGGCAACACCTCAGCATAAAAGTTAAGCCGTCTGCAAGGCAGTTTCTTGGAAATGCGTGCTTTATCGCAAAGCAACTACGTTATCGTCAAAAAAAACGCCCGCTACCATGCAGGGACGGCAGCGGGCGTGCTCAACACGTAGGCTAGCGGATTAGTCGGCCTTTTCTTCGGCAGCATCTTCCGCTTCGGCGTCATCTGCCTCCGCTTCACTTGCTTCAGCTTCTTCAGCAGTCTCGGTTTCTTCGAGTACGACGGCTTCGCTCACGGGCGCATCAACTTCGTCATCATTTGACGCTGCAGCAGCCGCTTCAGCAGCCTCAGTGGCAGCTTCGGCGATGCGCGCCGCCTCTTCAGCTTGCTTTGCCTCAAACTCCTGCTCGATGGTCTCGCGGTCCTTCTCGACAATCTGGAACTGCTCACCCAGGTAGGCAAAGACCTTTTTACTCAAGAGTTGCTGATTGAGCTGGTCCATAAGTTGCGGCATCGCCTCGTAGTACTTGCGGATGGCGCTGGTGTCTACCTCGCTGCTGTCGCCTGCCATCTCGCCGAAGTGTGCGTCGAGGTCGGCGTCGGCCACTTCGAGGTTGTGATCTTTGACGATCTGGTCGCGGACGAACATCCAGCGGGCCTGCTTCGTCGCTTCAGGGCGGCGGCCTTCGCGGTAAGCAGCAACGTTGAATCCGGCTGGGATCTCGTTGTTGGGCGCGTACTGCTTCAACTCCTCGACAAATGAATCGAGGTACAGGTCTTCGACCGAGCGCGGGACCGGCATCTCATGCAACTCCACAATCTTCTCGACGATGTTGCTCTCCAAGAACTCCTCGCCACGGCGATTCCACGCTTCCTCAATCTGCGACTTGATGAAGGCACGCAGCCCAGCTTCGTCTTCGATGTCGTTGCCTTCACCGACAACGGCCTCGATAAAATCCTCGTCGATCTCTGGCAGGTCGCGACGCTTGGTTTCTTTGACGGTGATCTCGTAGGTGTGCGTATGCCCGGCTTCATGGCCTTCGTGGGCATGGTCGTGTGGCAAGTCCACGCGGAACACATCGCCGACATGCTTGCCGATGAGTTGCTCTTTGAGCGCGTCCTGCACCTTCTCGTCGTCGAGGAAAAACTCAACGTCCTCGCTCTTCGCGCCGATGATCGGTGTCTTCGTTTCGTCGTCTAACTGCTGCATGTCGACGAGGGCGAAGTCGGTCTCGGTGAGGGCTTCGTCTTCGAGGGGCAGCAAGTCGGAATGCTCCAAGCGATGACGTTCCAGTTCCTCGTCCACCTCTTCGTCGCTGACGTCGTGGACGAGCTTGGTCACTTCGTGGGCACTCAGGTCGGCCAACTCGAACGATGGACGGACGCCAAACCGGACGATGGCGCGGAGGTCTTGATCGAGTTTGTAGTCAAACACCTCGATGACGGGCTGGCCGAGCACGTCGTAGTCGTCGCTTTCGAGGATGGTGGCTTCGTACTTCTTCTGCACGGCCTCGCCGACGACCTCGGCGGCAATGCCTTCGCCGTACATCTTTTTGACGAGCGACGTAGGCACCTTGCCCGGACGGAAGCCTTTGAGCTGCACGCGACCGCGGTACGACTTCAGGGCTATGTTGATGTCTGGAGCCAGATCGGCGGCGGTCGCCGTAATCTCCAGTTGGTATTCGACTTCGTTAAGTTGTTCAATGGCGGTTTGCATCGGCGCACACCCGGGACTATCAGGAATGGGAAGGCGTCCCATATGGTGCTGCCGGGACGCGGATCAAAATCAGATACATGCTAGATGGACACGTTTCGCGTGTCGATCCAAGCTTCCGACAAACGATGCCGTTGTGCGCGGGTTCTCTTTGCAGTGCAAGCAGACGACGTTGCAAAAGCCTTTTCACAGGTTTTGCACGGATTGACGTACATGCTGCCTATTTTATGGAACCCCTGCATCGGCTTTGCGGTGCAGTTGGCGTGCCGCGCTGCAATCTGACGAATCATGCCCGTTCTGCCCCACTCCACATATCAACCGCCCCGTTTCCTCGGCCGCCGCCCGCATCTGCAATCGATTCTACCTGCAAAGCTGCGTCGGGTGTACGGCGTAGCGTACCTGCGCGAACGCATCGATACACCCGACGGCGATTTCCTCGACCTTGACTGGTCACGCATTGGGGCGAAGCGGCTCGTAATCGTCTCGCACGGGCTGGAAGGCAGCAGCCGACGTAGCTATGTGATGGGCATGGTGCGGGCATTCAACGCGGCCGGGTGGGATGCCCTCGGGTGGAACTACCGTGGGTGCAGCGGCGAACCCAATCGCCAGCTTGGCTCCTACCACAGCGGGGCCACCTACGACCTCGACACCGTCGTGCAGCACGCCCTACCCCATTACGACACGGTCGTGCTCGTCGGCTTCAGCCTCGGCGGCAACCTGACGCTCAAGTACCTCGGCGAACGCGGAGCCGACGTCGATGCTCGGATTCGCAGCGCCGTCGCCTTTTCGGTGCCGTGCGACCTCGCGGCGGGTTCGAAGAAGCTGGCCGAGTCCGGTAACCGCATCTACATGTGGTACTTTCTGCGGTCGTTGCACAAAAAAGTTCAGCAGAAGATGACGATGTTTCCCGGTGAGATTGACGACGCCAACTACAATCAGATTCGCACGTTCGCCGACTTCGACAACCGCTACACAGCCCCCATGCACGGCTTCCGCGACGCCGACGACTACTGGAGGCGTTGTAGTAGCAAACCCCTGCTCACCGCCATCCGCATTCCTACGCTCCTCGTCAATGCGCAAGATGACCCGTTTTTGCCTGACGCGTGTTATCCAACCAAAGAAGCCCAAGCGAGCCAGCATGTGACGCTGGAGATGCCGCGCTACGGTGGGCATGTTGGGTTCATGTCGAGCAAGGGCGGGGCAACATACTGGTCCGAGGAACGTGCGGTGGCGTTTGCCCATACAACGTCCGACTTCGTCTAGCTGGCTAGCTGAAACGCGACCCTGCATCCCTATGTTTTGGCCTTGTACAGCGACTGTTTTGAGGCGACGTTACAAGATCTTTAGTTCTTGGAAGACGATGATGACGGTGGTTGGACGTGTTGGGTGGATCGTAAGCCTTGTGCTCTTTGGGCTGGTGGCAGGTGTGCAGGCGCAAGATACCGCCGCACTCTTTGCCAAAGGATACACGGCTTATGACGCGGGACAGCATGGTGAGGCTGCCGAAGCCTTTGCGACGGTTGTTCAGATAGACCCGACCTATGTCGCATCGGCGCACGGCAGCGCAGCATATTGGCAGGGCAAGAGTCATTGGGCGCAGCAACAACCTGGTGCCGCACTCGATGCATGGCAGACCGGCTGGTACGCGCTTCGGCAAGCCGAGCAACTCGACTTCCGCCTGGCCGATGCGTTGGTGACCCACATCTTTGCGTTGGGTGATGAGCAACGTTTTCGTGTGGGCGTCGATGCCTACCGCACATTGCTACACGTCGCCGAACATCCCGCGACCGCGCACTACACCGATCTCTATGCCGCCCATCTGATTCCGCTCGCATTCGTCTTACCCGATACGGTGCGCGCGCCGCTAGGCCTCTTCGATGCCGAAGCCGCACGCACAGCGGTGCCCTTACCGGAGGGCAGCAGCGATCAAATCATGACGTGGTGGCGCAGCGAAG
>CAYYHN010000253.1:0-1872 GCA_964471245.1 uncultured Rhodothermaceae bacterium
CGACCCCTCCAACGTGCAACTGCTTGTGGAGGGCTTTGCAGGAACGTCCGATGCCTACGGCAAGCTTGTCGCGGCGGGCAACTTCGTCTATGCGAACAACTTCGACAGTCCCCAGACCATCGACGTGATTGATGTGACGACCCCAACGACGCCCGTCTTCCGAGGTAGCATTGTCAGCGACTTCGACGTAACCCTTGCGGTACAAGGCGAAACGGTATTCGAAACCAACGGCTCGGCGCTACGGGTGCTCGACGTAAGCAACCCCGATGCACCTGCTGAGACGAGCCGCATCACTACTGAGCTCGCGTTTGCTACGCAGATGGTAGCGGTCGACGGGCATCTGTACGTGAATGGCGAGCAGCCCGCACGCCTTGCTATCGGCGTGGACGGTGCCGTCACGTTTGAAGATAACCTGCCGTTTGACGACTTCCCCACCAGCATTGGCGGCACGAGTGGGGGCCTGTATATCGGTAGCTTTAGTGGCGTCACACGATTCGATATTTCTGACCCAGATGCCCCGGTGGCACAAGGCACTGCACCAACCAGCGGCGCACCGCTCGACCTTGCAGCAACCGGCTCAGTGGTTGCCGTCACACTCGACATTTTCAGCAGCAGCAATGTTGCGATTTTTGACTTTGCCACGCCACAAACCCCGGTGCTACGCAGCACCTACACGCCTAGTGCTCATGCCATCGCCCTGGCCTTCGACGATGCAGGCACCATACTATACCTCGCCACGGAGCAAGCGCTAGAGATCGTAGACCTTAGCGACCCAAATGCACCTACCTTACTCCGCAGCGTGGCGTTAGCCGGATCGGGGCAAACGTTAGCGCTCGCGGGCACGACCGCGTTTGTAGGCAGCTTAACGTTGGTCAACAACTTCTCGCCACCTACAGGCTGGTTCGTCGAAGCGATTGATGTAAGCGATCCAGCGGCCGCCAGCGTCATCGCAACAACGAGCGCCACCAACGAGACACTGGTCGACCTCGTCCATGTGGGCGAGGGCACGGTGGTGGGAAGCTTCCCCGAGTTTGGGCTGCGGGCCTTTGCGCTGGCAGACGATGCCGGTAAGGTGCGGCTCATGGAGAGTGTGGTGACGCAAGGCACGTTCGCCAGCAATGGGCAGTTTGGCTCGCTCGTCGGCATTCCCGACGCCGACGAGAACTGCGCCAACCTGTTTGCCTCAACGGGCAATGACTTCTTCGGCTATGGTAATCCCTTCAACACACCCAGCGGTGGCGACCTCCTGAGCCTTCTGGTGAAGTTGCCCTCGGTTGTGCCCAGTTTGGCTACGCTTACAACCACACTAGCGCCACAGGAAAACGTCTTTTGCGCACCCGATAGCGGCCAAGTCTTCGTGGTAGCTGCTGGCAGTATCACTGCGGATGTGGTAGCAGACTGGAACGCGGAATCGCTCACGTTCACCGTCATCACCAACCGCTTAACGGCGGAAGACTTGATAAATCAAGACGTTGAACTGCTAGTCGGGAGTTCGTCCTTCTCGCTGACGAGTGTAAGTCCAGCATCGGGTGTGCTCAATACGATGGTGTTTGAGACCACGGGCCTCACCATCTCGGCAGGCGAAAGTAAGCCGATGACGGTTCGGATCGCGCTAGACTACGACTCGTTCGGCGGACTTGGTGGCCACGCGCCGTGCTCCAAAATAGGGGATGTCATCGACATCACGCTTAACATCACGGGGAGCACCGACGTGACCGCGAGCCCAGTGCCGGCCACCATACCTAACCAGCGACTGCCTTCCGCCTCAACGTCTGGTGGCCTCCAACGCTTAGGCTGCGCCATCAACGTGACGGACCAGCCTGACTTCCCCAACAAGACGGTGGGCTTTGGCCGCATCCAGGAAGCCCTTGA
>CAYYHN010000253.1:1882-6477 GCA_964471245.1 uncultured Rhodothermaceae bacterium
GGGTCTCTACAATCAGGTTCCCTTGATGACGCAGATGACCGCGAGGAGGTCGCCGTTTGCCCGGGAACGTATCAAGAGAACCTGATTGTAGAGACCCTAGGGCTCACGTTGCGCTCGTTCGAGGGGCCGGATACCACCACGGTGCGCAACCTGCCCGGACCTGTCCCGGTGCCTGAGGTCATTTTGATTCGAGAGGACGACGTGACGTTGCAAGGGTTCTTCATCCGTGATGGCGAAAACAACGGCATTACCATTGCAGAAGCGGCCGAAAACGTGCTGATTGGCGTAAACACCATCGCTGCGGGCAAGCAAGCGCGGGCACGCGAGGCCTGCTTAGCCTGCAACGTCGTGTCAGGGAATCAGACGCACGGTATCGTGGCCAAAGGCCCCCGGCCGACGATTGCCAACAATTACGTGGGGGTCAGTGTGGATGGCGAGACGGCATTGGGGAATCAGTCGACCGGCATTTTCATCGAAGAGAACGCCAACAACGCGCTCGTCCTTGACAACGTCGCGTCGGGGAACGAAGCTTCCGGTATTCTTGTGATTGGTGACTTCGCCCAAGTGGCCGGCAACCTCGTCGGCGTCAGCGATGAGGGCGACACGAGGATTGCCAACGCTGACGGATTGACCGTAGCCGAGGAGGCGCAAGGCACGCTAGTCGGTGGGGTGCGATCGCCTGTGTTGACGGTGCGTGGCAACACCTTGTCGGGAAATGAACGCGAAGGGCTGCTCATCGAAGGGATGCAAACTGAAGTCTTGGGTAACCTGATCGGACTGAATGCAGCAGCGACCGATTCACTTGGCAATGGGGAAATTGGCATCAATGTAGACTTTACCGCGCAATCCACGATCATCGGAGCTGCCAGCCAACCCAACGGCACGTTCCACTTCGACCGTAACTTCATAGCAGGCAACGATAGCACGGGCATCTTTGTCCGAGGAAGCGATACCCAGATTGCAGGCAACGAAATCGGCATCGACTTTCCCAACGGCGCGGCAGGTATTGAGGTGATCGATGAAAATGCGCGTGATGCCCAACGTACGCTGATCGGAGGCGTGCGTCAACCCAATGGGACCGTGGTGGTGCAAGGCAACACCATCGCGGAAAATGAAGGTACGAACATCATTGTACGCGACCCGAGTACGCAGGTATTTGGTAACATCATTGGCCTCAAACCGGATGGCCGCACCGCAGGCGAGAACAAGGGCCTTGGGTTGGTTATTGCGGTAGATGAAGAGGGCGGTGGGTTCGACGATGAAGGTGACTTAACGCAAGAGATTTTGGTGGGCGCTACGCGGCAAGGCAACGGGACCCTGCACGTAAGCGGCAACACCATTGCTGCCCACGTAGGCTTCAACATCACGGTGCAGGCCGATAGCGTCCGCATCTTGGGCAACCGCATCGGTTTTGACCTCGATGGGCTGGAGGTTTTCGACGATGTCGTGGACCGGCAAATTACCGACGGCATCCATGTGGATAGTTCACACACCGGCGTGATCATCGGGGACACACTTGCCTTGGGAGGCAACCTATTCGGCGGAATGCGGACAGGCATCCGCAATGAGGGGACGGGGACGGTCATCCAAGGCAATGCCTTTGGGTTCAACACGGCAAACGAAAAAAGAACGCTGGGCATCGCCATTCAGGAAGAAGATGGCGGGCATACCATCATTGGCGGCGTACACCCGGCAGCCGGGAATACGATCATGGGAACCGATATCGGGATCGACATGGAACGCAGTTTTGGCGTCTCGATGTTAGGGAATTTTATCGGGCTAACCGCTGCGGGCGTACCCAATAATGATCTCCGAAACCTAACAGGCATGCTCATCAGCCGCAGCGACAGCATCATCGTAGGTGGGCTGATCCGCGACGGTGCCCTGATGGCGAAAGGCAATATCATCTCGAACAATGGCTTTGAGACGGACATACCCGGCCTCGGAGGTGCTGTGTTCGTCCTTGCCAGCACACGCGTTCACCTCATCGACAATCTCTTCGGGCTTGATCCAACGGGTACGATGGTAGAGACCAATTTCGAGGAAAGCGTCAGAATACGTGGTGAAGGCAATGCAAGCCATCACATCGTAGGCGGCACCATCGTAGATGGCCAGCTCGTACCCAAGGGCAATGTCTTTGCAGGAGGTATTCTCGCTGATCTCCACATTGAGGCCGAAAACGTTGATGTCATCGACAACCTGTTTGGCCTTGATGTGACGGGGAACGAGGGATTGGGTCTGGGAGATGGCATTGTGGTATCCGGAGATAGCGTTATGATTGGGGGCAGCGTGCTCGATGGCGTCCTCCATGTGCACGGCAATCGCTTTGCAGGCTTGGAGCAGGCTATCGAGATTGGTCCGCGAGACGACGCGAACGTGAACGTGACACACACGACGGTGTTAGGCAATACGTTTGGGCTCAACCGAGCAGGGACGCAAGCGATTCCAAACACGACCGGCATTTTAATCACACAAGCAGACAGCACCCTTATTGGCGGTGCCCTAGTAGATGGTGCCCTCCACGTACATGGCAATGTCTTGGCAGGCTCCTCTGCTGGAGACTCGGGTGGAGGCCAAGGGATTAATGACTCTGGAAGGCGTACTCGTATCATCGCCAATCGGATTGGCTCAGACCCAACAGGGATGCAGGCCGTGCCAAACGAGATCGGAATCAGTACTGCTGGCGCGGGTACCTTGATCGGTGCGGTGCGTATTGGCGAGACCTTGCACGTACACGGCAACCTCATTTCGGGCAATACTACGGCAGGCATTGAGGTGTTCAGCAGCGAAGGGATAGTTGGCAATACCATCGGGCTGAATCAGGACGGTTCGGCCGCGCTGCCCAACGGCACGGGCATTATAATCGAAGGCGATGCGGGTCGTATCGGTCAGCAACCCACAACATCTGGACTGCCGAATACATGCCAAGATCATTGCAACGTGATCGCGGGGAATGCGGGACCGGGCATTCAATTCACCCCGTCTGCGCCCGGAGATACTGTGCGGGCTGATATCCAAGGCAACTTCATTGGCCTGAATGCCGATGGCCTTGTGTTCCCCAACCAAACGGCAGGTATTTCGGGCTCCGAGTTCCGGGAAAGCCGCATCGTGGCCAACCAGATCCACGGGACGCGCGCCGACTCGCAGCATGGCATCCTCTTGTCTGACGCGTTCGAGGTGGACGTACTCCGCAACGAGATCACGGGCCACGGCGTCGGGCTGCGCCTAGAAAACAGTGCACACGTCCGTGTCAGCAGCAACACGATTACCGGCAACAACACCTGCGCGCAAGCCGTGAACTCGTCTCGTCTCAGCATCAGAGGCAACACCATCCGTGATTGCAGCGACACCGCTACAGGTCTCCACCTGACCAACGTCACTAACACCGATGTGCGCGGCAACCAGATCACCGGCAACGCTGGCGCAGGCATCAGGGTCGACGGCGACGCCTCCACCGACATCGCTGCCACACATAACACCATACAAAACAACCCCGACTTCGGCATCCAAAATACCAGCCCCGCTCTACTCGACGCCTCCGGCAACTTCTGGGGCAGCGCCGACGGACCCTCCGGCGACGGCACCGGCAACGGCGATGCCGTCACTGGCAGCGTCAACTTCGCAGGCTTCCGCACGGCACCCATTGCCGTCGTCATCGCCGCACCTACGCAACTCGCCACCGAAGCCAACCAACCCGAGTCCGTCGAAATCACCTTCCAGAACTTCGCCAACCCCAACGATGTCCTCAACGTTGGCTTCGCCGATGAACTCGGATGGATCAGCGACGGTACCACCAGTGTCGACTTCACGACCACTGTCACCCTAACCAATCCCGGCGGCGGGGCCTTCACCCTGCCCTTCACCATACCCGCCGGTACTGCCGACGGCACCACCAACGCCGTCACCATCACCGCCACCTCGCAGGGCAACATCAGCCAGAGCGACACCGTGGTGATGACGCTGGTGGCGGGCGAGCAGGAGGTGCCCCTGCCCATTGAGCTGGCCGACTTCGACGCGGTCGTCGATGGTGCAGCCATGAGCGCCGAGCGCTTCACCGGTGACTTCGCCGAGAATGCGGTGGTGCTGCGCTGGCAGACGGCCTCGGAGACGAACAACGCAGGCTTCGAGGTCCAGCTCCAATCTAGCGCATCGTCTGCTTCCGTGTGGGAAACGCTGGTGTTCGTTGAGGGCGCAGGTACGACGACCGAGGCGCAATCCTACCAGCATCGCATCGAGGCGCTGGAGCCGGGCCGCTACCGTTTCCGCTTGCGTCAGGTTGACTTCGACGGTAGCACGGCGCTGAGTCCGGAGATTGAGGTGGTGGTAGAAGCGCCGCATGTGCTGCGTTTGGCTCCGAACTACCCCAACCCGTTCAACCCGTCGACGACGATCCGTTTCACGGTGCCGGATGACGGTCGAGCAGAGGTGGTGGTATACAACGTGTTGGGTCAGCAGGTGGGTCGGTTGTTCGACGGTGTGGCGGAAGCGGGTCGTCTCTACGCGGTTCAGTTCGATGCGGGTTCGTTGGCTTCGGGCATGTACGTGTATCAGATCCGTTTCGGTGGACAGGTGCAGACGCGGCAGATGCTGTTGGT
>CAYYHN010000254.1:0-6469 GCA_964471245.1 uncultured Rhodothermaceae bacterium
GGGCTTTGGAGGAGCCGGGCTATCTACTCGTGCCTTACCCCTCCTGAATAGTTACCCATAAACACCTCAAAGAGGTGCTTCCGATTGATATTGAACGACGCTCTTACGCTCCGCCAAGACTCCAGCCTCAAGGCGATGTACGCCAACTCACCCAGCACGTGTCGTTGCAACTTGGCACATTGTTTGGCCTCACTTCACAGGGACCAAGTATGCCGGGGGCACCCACTCGATAAACCAATCGTCTGGTGCTCACAGAAGAATCTCATGGAAAGCGGTATCTTGGATCGCATCCATGCTTGTCTGTCTCTCTCGTATGAGCACCAACGACTACCAACATGCCGCTGCGCGCTATACCTTACGCGGCATCTCTGGCAACGATGCGCTGGCATTTCGCTGGCTTAAAGAACGGCTGCCATGTGCTTCCGCAAATATGCGTGCGCTCGACCTCGGTTGTGGATCGGGCCGCTCTACGCGGTTCTTACAGGCACTCGGATTCGAAACCTCTGGTATCGATGTGAGTGCAGCCATGGTTGCTCAAGCGCGCCAACACAACCCGACAGGCGACTATTACACCTACACAGCGGAAACGCCACTCCCCTTCCCCGACGCCACATTCGACATCATACTCTCGACGTGGGTCGTGCTGGAGTTGGCGCCGTTCCACCAACTCGCCGTATTCATGCGCAACGCGGCACGCGTGCTCAAACCAAGCGGCACCGCATTCATTGTGACCAACACACCCGCATTCTATGCCCATCGCTGGCTTTCATGCGCCATCGACTTTCCGGAGAACACGATTCCACTGCGATCTGGCCAAAAAGTAAAAGCACGACTCATGCCCGAAGACGTAGTCGTTACTGATGTATTCTGGCATGACGACGATTACAGAAATGCGTTCGCCGAGGCTGGCTTGACGGTACAAACGGCTGCCTTCCCACAAGCTCCTGCTGAGGAAGCCGCTCACTGGGCAGATGAAATCCACGCCGCTCCCTACGTGATCTACGAAGTTCAAAGGCTATGACCTCTCAAATGCCGGACATCTCTCATCTCATCACAACAGCGCAGGCACTCGTAGGCGAGTTTCAGCTCTCCCAAGAATGGACGGTAGCCGGTGCAGTTGCTTCGGCGCTAAGAACAGCGCAAGGCAACGTTTACACAGGCATTTGTGTCGAGTTACTGTGTGGTATTGGCTTTTGCGCAGAGCATGCTGCGGTCGCAGAGATGCTCAAGCATCGGGAAACGCACATCGATATGATTGTTGCCGTAGCCGAACGCGGCATCGTCCCACCGTGCGGCCGTTGTCGTGAGATGCTGAGCCAGCTTGACACCCGCAACGCTGATACCAAAGTAGTCGTTGCTCCGGATCAGTGGGTTACGTTGTCCAGTCTACTGCCTCACCACTGGCTCTAATACGTCCTCTACGTAGGTAACTCTGAAGTTCCTAAACCGCCTCACTTCACTAACAACATCTTCTGCGTTCGTGTGGCCCTTTGCGCATCCGCGTGATCCACAATCATCCGTGTGAAGTAGAGCCCGCTTGCCATGCGGGTGGCGTCCCAGCGCACTTGGTGGCGACCGGCAACCTCGGTGCCTTCGACGAGTACAGCCACGCGCCGTCCAATGACATCATAGACCTCTATGCGGACCGTGGCTGTTTGTGGGAGCTCATACACAATAGTGGTCGAAGGATTGAACGGATTGGGGTAGTTGGGATGCAAGACAAAACCATCGGGCACGTCTTCGGCCGTAGCCACATCAGTTGCCACGATGAAGGTCGCATCCTCGGCCAGCACCATTACGTCCTTCTCGTCGGTGTCGGTTACCCGAACGCTGCTAAAATTGAATGTGGTTGGTGCACGCGCTGCTTCGGGGTCGACGAGCAGCACCAAGTTGGCAACGGTGGTTGTGCCCATAATGCCGCCCGCAAAGACGCCTGCAATGCGCAGCTCGCCGTCGTTATCAGGCAGCGCCGCAGGGATATGCTCAAAGAGGGTATTGGCCGTTGTACCCAGTGGCTCTATTTCCGTTAGGGTAAACACCTCAGGGTTGTAGTTCAGCGTAGCATCAACGAGACCGAAGCTGATGCTGCCCTCAACGACAAGTTGCGCCTCAACGCGTTGATCCTCCTGCTGCGGACCTAGTTCGAGACGCACCCGTGCATCTTGTCCGCTGACTGCATGAACCGCGAGCATTGAAAAGCACAAGCCAGCGAGAGCAAAACGAAGGCATCGCATGGGGGAATGGCTAAGGGATAGCATGATGGATCTACTGAACAGGTTGAATGACACAGCGTTTGGGGCGTGGCTCTTTAAAGGCTACCAGTTGCCACACCAGCATCCGGTACAACAGGGGTACCAAGCACTACAAGCGGCAATACTTCGATAGCCTCAGTGGCTAGGTCTAGGCGATATAGCTTGCGTCCGCCGCCACGGTTGGAGACAAACAGCAGTGCCGTGCCATCGGGTAACCACGTCGGGTTGGTGTCTTGCGCAGTGCCCGAGGTGAGGTCAGAGCGCGCGCCGGTACCAAGTTCAAGACGGCGCAGCAGAACATTACCACTGGCATCTTCGGCAGTGAACGCCAGTCCTTGCCCGTCCGGTGCCCAAGTAGGCGACTGGGCGTTGGCCCCCGTAGTCAGGCGCACAAGACCACTGCCGTCCGCGCTGATGCTGTAGAGGTCGGCTTGGCCGTCAGGGTCCGAGACGAATGCAAGCGTGAGGCCATCGGGCGACCAGTGCGGCGTCGCCTCTGCTCCGGCTTGGGCTGCTAGCAGAACGGGAGGCTCGGCAGTGCCAGCGAAGAGGTCCACGCGCAGCGTATGCAATTCGGGTGTCCCGGTCGCCTCGCCGACGCACGCGATGCGCGTCCCATCAGGCGACCACGTGGGGTCGTAGTGTGCTGCGCCGTCGGTCAGTTGCGTCGTTGTCGTGCCATTGGTCAACCAAATTTGGCGGCTGCCTGAATGGTCCGAGACAAACGCGATATGGCGGCCATCCGGAGCCAGACGTGGCCGCTGCAAGCGTTCGCCGGGCGCGCCTTGGTAAACGACATCGTTAACCTTGCCGCGTGTGTGCACCACCTGCTGGCGCTCACCTTGGGTGTTGATGAACACAAATGTATCACAGCCTGTTGCGCATGCTCCGCGAAGCTCAGGTTGGCCAAACGAAGAAGTCGTACCATCCGGTGTAGTGATGAGCGCGGTCAGCAGCAAAGGATTGTCGAAGACTTCATCGGCCGCGATCTCGAAGGTGCCTTCAATCAGGCGCGCCGTGCCAAGGAAACGTTCGCCCTCGCCGTCGAAGTCTTCGAACACGTCGATGATGCTTCCATTTGGTGGCGGTTCGAAAACCGTTGGCACTTCACCTTGAATTTGCGAACGCGTCCCGCGGTTGGCAGAGGTGATCACAGGTACGAAGCGATGCCCCAGCGATCCCGTGATGCCCTCACCACCGTTGGCCGTGATGACGTTACCCCGAAGGTCGTTACGTGTCCCAAAGACGCGAATCCCGTGCGAGCGGTTGAGGCGAATCTGATTCGCCGTGACCGTGTTGTCCATCGCATCGCCCAAGTACAGGCCTTGCGGGTTGCGTTCCAGCGTGTTGTTGCTGACGACCACGTCGGTGGAACGGCGAAGGCGAATCCCAGCCTGTTGCTCGATAAAGCTAATACCCTCGGCATTGCGTTCGATGACACTACGCTGCACCCGCACATCTTCCGCCTCATCCATGTCGATGCCGTAGGCAAGATTTTCGGCGATGTAGAGATCGTGCAGGGTGATGTCGCGCACGTTTTCGAGGAAGACGCCGCTGCCCTGCCGACCGCTGCCGTTGGTTAAGAAGAACCCTCGCGCCTCCGGTGACGAGGGGCCAATGTCCACACCCGAGGCGTTGTCATGCACATGGATGCCTGCACGCGAGGCGCGTTCCACCTGCGCGTTGCCTACGGCCACACGCCGCGTGTCCATGCCACTGATGCCGATGCCGTAGTCGACGCGGTCGTCGTAGCTCTCCACAACGGTGTTGGCCGCGGCACCGCCCAGCGTGATGTCCTCGGCGTTGATGACGTGGATGCTGTGCGTTCCCCTAGTGGTCGTCTCTCCTCGGAACGTCGTGCGTGGCGCGTCCTTTCCTGCAAAAAAGGCACTGTGCACACGCACCTGATTGGCACCCTCAATGTGCATACCCACACCGTCGTTGCTCAGGAAATAAAGCGGGTGCTGCGTTGTCACGTTGTTGCGCACCACGAACTCGCCCGGATACGAGGCGTCGGTATCGCCCAGTGCACCGAGGTCGATGTCGTTCGATCCCGCGTCAACGCGAATGCCCGTCTCGAAGTCATCGAAGAAGAGTCCTGCCGCCGTGATGGACCGACTTCCACCCGTAATGTGCAGGCCGACATCGTCGTTATTGCCCGTGCTGTCCTTGCCCCGGCCCAGCAGCAAGCCATACACGTTGGTAAAATCGAAGCCAACTGGCCCAACGCGAGGAAGAGCCGCTACTGTTTGCACAGGTGCGCCCTTCACTGCGACGTTCTCGGCGTTGTTAAGCAAGATCCCCGTGTCGCACTTGAAGACCTCAGCAAATGTGATCTGTACGTCGCGCACGCCCTCAACCCACATGCACGTGGTCATCTCACCCAAGCTGAACGGCCGCAGCCGCACGTTGCTCGCTCCGCCATCCACACGTAGCCCTGTTGTGGCACGCCGGTAGACCCCTGCCAGTTCGATGTCGCTTGCACCACCCGTCACATGGACGGCTGTGCCGGAGAACGAGCCCAGCGAGCTCATGTCGATGTCTGCTTGGATGCCGCTGCCGCCATCGATGAGCAGGCCGGTGTCCGAAATGGTATTGAAACTGGCTGTCACGGATACGTTCTTCGTGCCGCCGTCGAGTTGGATGCCAATGGGCGACGAAAGAAACGCGATGTCGCGGCCGCCGATGGTTAGGCCGTCGACGCCGGTCACCCAGATGCCGCGCTGTCCCTCGCGATCAAACCTCAGCTTGTCCTTGATGATGGTGCCGCTCGGTGCGCCGCCTCCAGCGGGACGCACGCGGATACCCGCCTCGCCATTGCGCTCGATTTCATAGTCGATATTCCCCGGTGACCCGGCACTGCCTTCGATACGCGTACCATCGGTTCCCGCACCTTCAACCAAGATTCCGAAACGCCCATTGTTGAGAATCAGCGCGTTGATTCCCGGTTGCAAGAGCGTGTTTTTTGCCCCCTCCGCGATACGAATACCTGCGTTGCCATTCCCACTGAAGAGGAGGACAGCTACGAGGTTGTCCATCGTGTTTACGCCTGTGATGACCACACCATCTTCTACCTGATCGCGGTAGATCCCTGTAATGAAGTTATCCGAAGAACCCTCGGTGACTAGGACGCCGACGCGGTTCTCCTCAAACGTACCCACGATCCGATTCTGCTCGACGTCTTCACCGGCCAACAGCACGCCGATGTCGTTCCCCTTAATCGTGCCGGAGAGCGTACTGCCCAAGGCGTTGCCCGTCGACAGTCCAGTCAGTTCAATAGCTGGACCGGACATGTTCACAATGTCACAATAGAATTCGCTGTAGAACACATCTTCGCCATAGCACGCCCGCTCGGTCGGCGCGTCCGCAGCGACCTGCACCGTGACCTCACTACTAAAGTTGACGTCCGCCGCTTGTCGGAGCCCCGAAAGAGGTTCCGTCCCGCTAAAAAATCCAATGAGGCTTACACTGCTGCGGTAGGCCTCGTTCATGGTGATGGCCGTCGCATGCGGGATGGTGCCCACCACAATCGCCGATACGGAGTTGCCGCCTTTGATTACTGTACCATTCCGCTTGCCGAACGGGTCGACGCCGGCCGTCAGATTACCCTCAATCGTCACGACATCACCCGGAGGATCGATGATACGGAAACCGTTGCCGACTACGCGATTGTGGCTACCGGTGATGGTGATAACACCTCCATTCATCTCCCCACCGTTGACGGCGTTGTTGATGCCACTCATGGTCAGGTCACCCTCGATGGAAATATCTGAAACGCTGTTGTTGTGCCCAGAGATATCCAACGCCCCCGTGAGTGTCACATTGGCGGCCTCGCTGTTATTCCCCGACATGATCAGTCCGGCATTAAGCTCCACATCAACGAGTCCCGCGTTGTTGTTCAGGGTCAGGGTATTGGACGATACGTTGACGGTAAAACGCGATAATTCGAGGTCGTTGAGGGTGCTCATAGGCAAGCTAACCGTCTGTCCACTTCCGCTGATGCTGCTACATCCCGTCGTCTCGCGCACCCTAGTCCCTTCGCCCTGGCCATCAACCAACCACGGCGGAGCGAAAGGTGAAATGCGCCCTTCGATGATGGCAATAGCTTCGTCGAACGTGAGAATGCCGTCCGGTACGATGCCACCTGAAGCGGAGACACTCATGCTGAAGCCACGACCGCTACAGTCTGCCCGCTCCGGCGGTGTCTCAATCCCCAG
>CAYYHN010000255.1:0-6448 GCA_964471245.1 uncultured Rhodothermaceae bacterium
CGTCTTGCTCGTAGGGATGGTGCTGTACCAACTCCTACGCAGCCTCCTGCTACGATTGGGGCTAGACCGCCGCTTGGCCGATGTGCTCCGTGCCGCGTTTACGCTGATTGTGCTGCTTCTTTACCTTGGCATCGTCGGCTTTACGGCATCCATTGTGCGGGCCGTGCTCATGGCGTCTTTGTTCATCGGGCAAGATTTGTTGCAGCGCAATGCGCCGAGCATTAACACACTTGGCGTAGCAGCGGTAGTGCTTCTACTCTCGTCCCCCAACTTGCTGTTCGATGTCGGTTTTCAACTCTCTTTCAGCGCTGTAGCGGGCATCATGCTTCTCCGCCCACCTTTCATGGTGCTAATCCCCGACCAATGGCTTTCCCAAGGCTGGCGTCGCTTCTTTGTGGATAACATCACCGTCTCGCTAGCTGCTACGTTGGGCACAATGCCTGTGCTGCTTTATCACTTCGGATTCGTCTCATTCGCGGGGCTGCTGCTCAACCTCGTTGCCATACCTGCTGTTACTTTCACCTTAATGGGGGGCTTGCTGCTCGTTCTGACAGGGCTGCCGCCTTTTGCTGCAGCGGCGCATCTTTGTGCATACATCTTGTTGAAGACAGCCGAATGGGGCGCATTGAGCCTTCCATGGCTACAGTTATCAACACATGTGGAGAATATGTGGATGCTTGCTGGTCTTGTAGCCATGCTGCTCGCTGGTGCCGCATGGTTTAACCCGACTCTCCGCTGGCGCTTTATTATCGCTGGGATGGCTTTTCTCCTGATCGGCTTTTGGCGACCCCATCCCCTCGCACCTGCTCCAAACCACCTCGATGTGGTCTTTTTCGATGTCGGGCAAGGTGACGCGGCGCTTATTCGTTTCCCCAATGGCCGACATCTTCTCATCGATGCCGGCGTTTGGTCACCGTACGTCGATTCGGGAAAACGGACCATCCTGCCTCATCTTGATCGCTTTGGAATCGATCGGCTTGATGCCGTGGTGATCACACATCCGCATAGTGATCATTTAGGGGGCTTGCCTTCCCTTCTGCGCAGCCATCCTATTTCGCGTGTGCTTACCAATGGCGATCCCTACGAATCGTCGCTTTACCAAGATACCCAGCACCTGTTGGATAGCCTCGGCGTTCCGTTACAAGCGATCGCACTCGGGGACACACTCAACCTCGATCCATCAGTACGTATCCACATCTTGTCACCGGCACCATCTGTTCCTGCCGAAAATCCGAATGACGCTTCCGTGGTGCTTGCGTTGCACTATGGAAGCACGTCGATGCTCTTCATGGGTGATGCTGAATCGGCAAGCGAACGCGCACTTGTCACTCGCTACGACTCGCTGCTCACCAGCGATGTCATCAAGGTTGCCCACCACGGATCGCGTACCAGCAGCATCCCATCGTTTGTGCAACTTGTTTCTCAAACGCCAACATTTGCCATCGTTAGTGTTGGGCACCGCAACCGGTTTGGGCTACCGGACGAGGAAGTGCTGCACCGCTGGCTCGCACACAATGCTGAGCTTTTGCTTACCAACCAAGAGGGCGCAATCTGGCTGCGCAGCAACGGGGAAGCAGTTGAACGGCTGGAGTGGCGACGCTAGTCTTAGCTAATTCAAGTTGTGTGGTATGCCACACAGCTTGAAGGATGGACGGTTTGCAAGGAGGAACTGTTTGGAAAGTAGCTGTAATGCACCTTTTTCTGTCCATCCCTTCTTGCCATCCATCCCACGAAAGTTGCACACAACTTGAGTTAGCTATCAAGGAAGATCGGAACAGGGCATGCATCTAAAAGGCTGCCCGTCGTTGACCCGAATACCATCTTCTTGATTTTCGAGACGGAGTGTGCACCTGCGATTATCGCGTCAGCTCCTGCGTGCCCCACATGTGCTTTGATTTCAGCGGCCGCATCTTCGCCTTTCACACTGCGCACCAACGGATGGTACCCATACGCTTCGAGATACGCTGCGGCTTTACGAAGCATCAGTTCCGACTGTGCGGCTTCTGTATCGCTGCTATACATGTGGAACAGGTCGATGCTAATGTCGGCACCAAAGGGTACTAGGTGAATAAACCGACGCATTGCCCGTGCCGAAGCTGTGCTACCATCATAGGCCACAAGCACTCGCTTAATGTCGGCATGCGCTTCTCCCACCACAAGAGTAGGACCAATGATGGACTTTACGACTTTTGCTAAGGTCTGCGTGGTTTCGTTTGGATGTGCGTAGTAGAAGTGAGGTGTCTTACCTATGACCAGCAAGTCATGGTACTTCATCTCCTCCTCAATCCGTTCGTAGGAAGCCCCTTCTCGGATGTATTCGTCAAATGCGACCTCTGCTTTTTTCACCTCGCCCTCGAAGTCGCTCAATAGACGCTGTGCAGTCTCACGGCTTTCTTCTACGAGGCTCTTCCGCATCTTTTCGGCATAATGCATACTGCCGATTCCACCACCTCTCGTTTCTGCTTCAATACGCTTGGTGTCGATGATTGCAAGCCCTGTAACAGCAGCCCCATGCGTTTGTGCAATCTCTATTGCGTAGCGTGTAGCGATTGCTGTATCGCTATCAGGGTCGAGCGCAACCAGAATCTTTTTGATCATTGAAGCGAGGAGATTGGCTATGAGAAGCGCACTAAATGGCCTCCTAAAGTAGTGGTTTGTCGTTCGTAGTACAAGACTCTTGAAAAACGTTTCTCTCAAGTCTAATATTTACAATATATATTCCTCCTTACGCATGTATAAAGATCTTGTTTTGATATACGGTACTATACCAAGTGATACTTATCTTAAAACCATCCATATACACTCTATGTAATAACATATTTAAGATTATTAATTAGTAGATGTAGTAGTAGAGCGTGTGGATATGTGTACAACTATGCTCTCCACATTGAGTGCTATTTGATGTGGATAAACAGGTCAGTAATCCCCACACTTTTCCACGGACTGTCAAATTGTCAGAGTCGCTATGTGAGGTTAATTTTGAAGTTGATGAAAGTTATACACTTTTCCACATGATTCAACATTGCTTTGGTCATCTGGAGGTCATAGTTTGCTAACACATCCACACACTCTGGATAGGCGTTGATTTTGTGTAGATGTTAAGTCCGTTTTTGCACGGTGATGCACATCGACCCTTCTGTCCACTCCTTATTCATGGGTTAAAAACACACTATCCACGAGATATCCACACTGTGTAAAAATAAAACAGGTTCGATTTCAGGTGTGTCTACCTGCTTGTTTTTGTAGTACTTACGCTAGGTGGTTTGGCGCGCTATTTAGGCAATTCTCGGAAATAATTGACATTTTGTGTGGAAAAAGTTGGAAAACGCCGTTTTTGATATTGATAAGGCGTTTAATAGCCGTTATTACAAAAGATTGCCCTTTTGTGAACGTTATACCGATTCCATCTTTGCGTAGATCACAGGCGTGTGCATCAAAAAACCTCTGGCGTTTGGTACACCAGAGGTCAGGTTGGGGAAGACTACTGAGACAGGAAGGCAGCAGAAGCGATGCTCGTCCTGCGTTTATGGCTTTCCAAGGAGGCTAAACATCTCTTGCTTGTAGTCCTCTACGCCCGGCTGGTCGAATGGGTTGACGGCTAAGAGGTAGCCCCCAACGCCCACGGCGTGCTCGAAGAAATACAACGCCTCGCCTACGGTGCCCGGCGTAATGTGGTCGAGCCAGAGCGTCATGTTGGGCACACCGCCTTGGGTGTGTGCTTTGGCCGTTCCTTCGTATGCCTGACGGTTGATGTGGGTCATCGTCTTGCCGTCGAGATAGTTCAGGCCATCGAGGTTGGCTGGGTCGTTTCCTACGGTGAGGGAGCCGCCATCTTCGCGTGCCATCAGGAAGGTCTCAATAAGTGTCCGCGTACCTTGCTGCATAAACTGACCTAGCGAGTGGAGGTCGGTTGAGTACTGGACGTTGACGGGAAAGAGGCCTTTGTGGTTTTTACCTTCGCTCTCCCCAAAAAGCTGTTGCCACCATCCCCCGATGCCGCTCAGGCGTGGTTCAAAGACGGCGAGTGTCTCCGTGCGGTAGCCTTGTTGAAAGAGTAGATAGCGCAGGGCCGCATACGTGAGGGCGTCATTGTTTTCGGTTGATTCGTACGCCTTGAACGCGCCAACGGCGCCGTAGAACAACGACCGTATATCAACGCCAGCAACTGCGATGGGGAGCAAGCCAACGGGTGTGAGTACCGAGAACCGACCGCCGACATCGGGTGGGATGACGTATTTCTTATAGGGGTGCTTGGTGCGTAGCTGGTTGAGGGCACCGCGTTCGGGGTCGGTGGTGATGATGATGCGGTCGTCGGCATCCTCGAAGCGGTCTTCCAGCCATGTGCGCAAAAAGCGAAACGCCAAGGCAGGTTCGAGGGTCGTGCCGCTCTTGGAGATGACGTTTAGATAGACCGATTTGCCTTCCAGATGCTGCATCAACTGTTTCAGGTAGGCTCCACTCATGTGGTGGCCAGCAAAAAGCACTTCGGGCAGCGAACGGCTCCCTTCGGCGACGGTAGGCCGAAAGTAAGGCGTCAGTGCTTGGATGACGGCTTGCGCACCAAGGTAGGAGCCGCCAATTCCAATGCAAACGAGCACATCGGCGCGGGCGCGGATCTCTGCTGCTTTATGTTCGATGTCTTCCAGTAAGGCATCATTGGGATTAGCTAGCATATCGCGCCAACCAATGTATTCATTGCCTGCACCGGTTTTTTCGACGAGGGTGCGGTGTGCAGCTTCCGTGCGAGGCTGAAGCTTTTCGAGTGCGCCTTCCGGCAAGAAAGACAGCACATTGTCGTAGTTAAGCTGGAGCATAAGTGCAGAAACAGGGTTTATGGCGTGAATGCAATCTAAGGAGGCGCGGTCGCCGAATGCGTAACGTAACACGTGCATCTGGTGCTGCCGCCCCTCAGAATACAAAGGTGGTAGCATAGAATGAAGGTATCTGAATGAAAGAGTTTGTTACGGTCGAAGAAGCACGTCGGCTTGTTTTAGATGCCGTGCCCGTGATGTCAGCAGAGCCGGTGATGTTGGCTAATGCACTCGGTCGAACCTTAATGGTGTCCATACAGAGTCGTGACACCATTCCTCCGTTCGACAATTCAGCGATGGATGGATACGCTGTCCGCGCCGCGGATGTCGCGAGCGTCCCTGTATCGCTACGTGTCATCGAGACCATTGCGGCGGGGACTGTACCACAGCATGAGGTGCAACCCGGCATGTGTGCGCGCATCATGACCGGAGCGCCAGTGCCCGAAGGTGCAGATGCGATTATCCCCATCGAACAAACCACAGCGCTCGACGACGCTTCAGTGCAGATCAATGCCACGACAGTGGTCGGTCGCCATGTGCGTAAAGCAGGTGAGGACGTACAGGTTGGTGACGAGCTGTTCCAGCCCGGACAGGTGGTGACGCCCCCAGTCATTGGCATGTTAGCCACCTTGGGCTATCCTGAAATACCCGTCGCGACTTCGCCGCATGTTGCTATCATCGCTACCGGCGATGAACTCGTAGACGCAAGCGAGACGCCTGGTCCCGGGCAAATCCGCAACTCAAACGGTCCAGCCCTCGCCGCACAAGTTGCTGCTGCCGGTGGCCTTCCCATAGGGCCTTTGGTCGCTCGCGACAACCCCGACGATATAGCCGCGGTAGTAGACGAAGCATTGGCGGCAGATGTGCTGGTGTTCTCCGGCGGCGTTTCGGTCGGTCAATACGATTACGTCAAGCAGGTGCTAGACGCACGCGGGCTTGAGCTTTCGTTCTGGCGCGTCAAGCAACGTCCTGGCAAACCTCTGGCCTTTGGTATGATGCATGGGAAGCCTGTCTTTGGCCTTCCCGGCAATCCCGTGTCGTCAGCTATGTGTTTTGAGCAGTATGTACGGCCCGCATTGGCCAAAATGCTCGGACGACAAACGGTACAGGCTCCTCGGTATCGAGCTGTGCTTGAAGCAACGTTGCCTAAAGTATCCCATCTCCATTACTTCGCACGGGGCCATGCATGGTACAACGAAGACGGGACTCTGTGCGTGCGTGATACCGGGCCACAGGGTTCCAACCTCTACGCCTCGGTCGTCCGGGCCAACTGCATCATGCACTTGCCAGTTGGCATGGAAGCCCCTCAGGCAGGCACGATCGTCGAAATTGAGTGGTTGGCATGGGATTCGTAGGGAAACTTCTGCACAGGCAATCCCTTTTAACACCGACATCTTCCCAACCTATGTACGATTGTACACCAGAGTCATGAAAAACAACCACTTGTCGCTGCTTGTGCTGGTTCTGCTTGCGGGCAGCATATCCGCATTTACGATCTACACACCGTCTACAACCGAGGCCATCGATCCGCTACCCATTGGTAGTACGGCTCCCATGACGGATAAGCCCATGCTCGATACATCTGGCGACATGATCACGCTCGACAGTGAAAAAGGCATCCTCGACATTGAGGTTGA
>CAYYHN010000256.1:0-6442 GCA_964471245.1 uncultured Rhodothermaceae bacterium
AACATTTGGTCGAACAAATGATTGGAGTGTCGTCTGTGCCTAATTCGCCTTTTCCACCAGCGTACGTTGGCTCGTTTTCATGAAGTATCGTCTGACCTGCCCGCTTAATTTAGCCTCGATGCGCTTGCGTTGCGGACGCAAGCGGTGGCTGTCGTTGTGCGTGCCGCTCGAACGCCCGGCCTGCTAACCCCACGGTGTTGAACACACCTTGGCTGAGGCAGGCCCTGCACACTTCTCGGTGTTGGACGATTGCCCCTTCTGTACCCCACCTTCTTTTCTGCTACGCTCCGCCAGTTTGTCCTCGTCAACGACTTGGATAAACGTTGCTACGGTGCATCGAGTGGGCATCTTCGTCTGGCTCCCCAACGTACCTCCATCCTCGTAGAGGTCTTACATGGAGTCGATGATTCTGAACCTGTTGCTTGTACTGCTAGTCGCGTGGCTGGCAGGCCAGCTAGCAAACCGGATGGGCTACCCATCTGTACTCGGTGAACTTCTCGCCGGGATCGTGCTAGGGCCGCCACTGCTCGGACTGCTACAAGGCAGCGAAGCACTCGCCGTGCTTGCCGAGGTAGGCATCATTCTCATGATGGTCTACATCGGGATGGAGATCGACCCGAAGGAGTTGGGGAAAGCCTCGAAGGCAGGGTTACTCGCCGCGCTAGGTGGGTTCATCACGCCCTTTGTGCTGTGTTATCTCGCCATCATATGGGCTGGTGGCAGCATCATGGCAGCCATCTTTGTGGGCGTTGCAGCAGGTGTCACCTCGCTAGCCACCAAGTCCCGCATTTTGGTTGATCTCCAGCTGTTGGACACGCGCATCGCGCACGTCCTGATGGCCGGAGCGCTGATCGCCGACACATTCTCGCTGGTCATCTTCGCGGGAATCATTGGCGTGGCCGAAGCAGGCGATGTGGATGCCGCAGGGCTGGTACTTGTAGCGATCAAAGCCATCGTCTTCTTCGCGGTGGCAGCCGTCATCGGGCTTAAGGTGCTCCCGCGCCTGCTGCCGTGGCTGACGAAGCGGATCGAGTTGGGCGGTACGTCGCTGTTTACGCTGGTGCTGCTAATCGCGCTGGCCTACGCAGAGATGGCTGAGCTGGCGGGAATGCACGGCATCCTTGGCGCGTTCCTCGCAGGCTTGTTCCTTCGCGAAAGCGCGCTCGGCCGCACACGCGCCAAAGAACTGATGCACCTCGTGCGCGATGCCTCTATCGGCTTCCTCGCACCGGTGTTCTTCGTGACGGCGGGCTTCGCCGTCTCACTTGACATTTTTACCGAAAGCCTTGGCCTGCTGGTGCTCGTTGTAGTGCTGGCGACCCTCGGCAAGATCGTGGGTACGGCGCTGTTCTACCTGCCGACTGGCTTGGGCTGGCGCGAAGGCGTCACCGTCGGGGCGGGCATGAACGGGCGCGGTGCTGTCGAGATCATTATTGCACAGATTGGCCTCACGATGGGGCTGATCACCCAAGAGATTTTTTCCATCCTCGTGTTCATGGCGATTGCAACCACAGCGACGGTACCCGTCTTCCTCAAATGGGGGACTGAGTGGCTACGGCGGCGCGGTGAGTTGGTCCGTTCGGACCAGCAGCGTAGCGGTGTGGTCATCGTCGGGGCTGGCCCGCTCGCGCGCAAGATCGCCAAAGTGCTCCAGCGTTCGCAGCCGGTCTGGCTGATCGACCGGAACAGCGACCACTGCGCTGCTGCACAGGCCGATGGCCTCGAAGCACTGCAAGGCAACGCCCTCGACGAGGAGACGCTGAGCAACGTGCATGCCGCCGAAGCACGCTACCTACTCGCCCTCACGCCCAACGCCGAAGTCAACACGTTGGTGGCCCGCATGGCCCGCGATGTCTTCCATGTGCCTGAGGTGCAGGTGATGAACAGCGGCAGCGCTGGACACGAAGCGCTGGTCGAGCACCTCGGCCTTTCGACCCTGTTTGCGGGCGAAGTCGATGTGGCCGAATGGGACTACCACGTGGACCACGGCACCGCCGAGCAAAACCGCGTCCCGCTTGCACGGGAGATGACCACGGAGACGCTGTTCCGCGAACTCACACGTGAGTTGAGCAGCCTCCCCCTCGCCATCGAACGCGACGAGACGTACCTGCCCTTTAGCAGCAGCGTGACGCTTGAGGAAGGCGATCGCATTATCACATTACAAGAAGTCGAGGTCGTGCCCCATACCTTTGACCGATTTGACCGTCTCATCGCTGATGCCCCAGTGCTGGATGTGGATCGCGCGCTAGACCGCGACGCGTTCTTTGAGCTAGCAACCAGCGTACTCGCCCCTCGGCTCGAGCTGGAACCAAAAGACTTGATTGAGCGCCTCAAAGCGCGCGAGGTGATTGGCAGCACCGTGTTTTTACCGGGCCTTGCCATCCCGCATGTGGTGTTCGAGCGCGACGTGCCGTTCGAGATCTTACTTGCACGCTCACGCGAGGGCATTGCATTCCCGGGCGAAGAGGAACGCATCCACACTGTTTTCCTGATGGTAGGCTCGGCCGAAGACCGGACCTTCCACCTGCGGGCGCTCTCCGCGATTGCGCAGACGATTCAGACGACTGCCTTTGAGCGCGACTGGCTGCTGGCCCCGAATGCAGAAGCGTTGCGCAAGCTGGTGCTCCACGCCCCGCGCCGCCGCTTCTCGCAGCCATCTGCTTCCGCAGAACCACGCGACCAGACTTGATTTTCTCCACCCAACCCGACCATTCACCGCACCTCGTGCACAACCTATACACTCATGGCATCAAACCACGCACCGCTGTCCAGCAACCCGCTGGTCCGACCGTTTCAGCAGTTCGTGCGCATGGAAGCCGCAGGCGGGGTCCTGTTGCTCATCTGCGCCGTCATCGCGCTCATATGGGCCAACTCGCCCCTTGCCGCAGGCTATTTCGAACTGTGGCAATCCAAAATGACCTTTAGCGTCGGCGGCATCGAGATCGACAAGCCCGTCATCCTGTGGATCAACGACGGCCTGATGGCGATTTTCTTCTTCGTCGTTGGCCTCGAAATCAAGCGTGAGATCCTGACGGGTGAGTTGTCCTCACCGAAGAAAGCCGGACTGGCACTGGCGGCTGCGCTCGGTGGGATGCTCGTCCCCGCGCTCGTCTACGTCGGCTTCAACTGGGGCAGCGACACCATCGGCGGCTGGGGCATCCCAATGGCTACCGACATCGCTTTTGCCCTCGGCGTGCTCTCACTGATGGGCAGCCGCGCCCCGCTGGCGCTTAAAGTGTTCCTCACCGCCCTCGCCATCGTCGACGACCTCGGCGCCGTGCTCGTCATCGCCTTCTTCTACACCGCCGAAGTCAAGATGAGCTACCTCGGCATCGGTGCAGGCTTCTTGGCGCTGCTGATCGCCGCCAACGTCTTCGGCATCCGCCGTACGGCTGTCTTCGTTGTGCTCGGCCTCGGGCTTTGGTACGCCTTCCTGAAGTCGGGCGTCCACGCCACTATCGCAGGTGTACTGCTAGCCTTGACGATCCCGGCGAAGCGCAAGATCGACACCGTCAGCTACCGCGACAAGGTGCGATCACTGATGACCATATTCGAACGCGACACGTCACCCGGCCAAATGGAGCCGACACGTGACCAAGTCGATGCGATGCACATGATCGAATCCACAACGGAGAAGCTGGACACGCCGCTCCACCGGATGGAGCATGCGCTGCACGGCTGGGTGGCCTTCTTCATCATGCCCATCTTCGCCCTCGCCAACGCAGGTGTTGCCCTCGGGGCAGGCGTCGACTTCGGCAGCAGCGTGACGCTTGGCATCATCTTCGGCCTCTTCTTCGGGAAGCAGATCGGTGTGACGCTCTTCGCGTGGATCGCCGTCAAGATGGGCTTTGCCGAGTTGCCGCAAGGCGTAACGTGGCGACAAGTCTACGGCGTGAGCCTGCTGACCGGTATCGGCTTTACGATGTCGTTGTTCATCGCTAACCTCGCGTTTACGGACGCTGCCGTGCTCGACAGCGCCAAAGTTGGCATCCTTGCTGCATCAGTCATTGCAGGCGTCGTGGGCTGGATTATGCTGTCAATGGGACAGAATAGTGCCAACACAAACGCCGACAAAACGGCAGAAGCTGCGTCAGAGATGCAGCAGGCCTGACGAGACAACCGGTTATGAATGTGGAGTTTGCTGCGCTCGGGCAAGGGTACGTGACGAAGGACCGTAGCGATGGGTCGCTTCGCGCACAGGAGCATGAGATGCGTGGGTGGGATGCGCGAAGCACACCCCTAACCGGGCGCAGCAACTCCCAACTTTATAGCATGGTGTAGCTCGTCCTTGGCAGGGCACGTTTCCCCGCTGGGCTAACAAAATGCCTGCGCGTACGTACCCTAGCCAACCTACACAGAACAATACACCAGGCTTTTATATACCGATGACGAACGGGATTCGTACCGCTGCCTTGATGGCAGCCATGATTGTACTCTTTGCCCTCGTCGGTCAGGCCCTCGGCGGGCAGACCGGCATGGTAATCGCCCTCCTCTTTGCACTGGGCACCAACTTTGCCAGCTACTGGTTCAGCGACAAGATTGTCCTGAAGATGTACAAAGCAAGCGAGGTGACACGGGCGCAAGCACCGGAACTCTTTGATATGGTTGACCGGCTACGGCAGAATGCGAACCTGCCGATGCCCAAAGTCTATGTCATTCCTTCGGACCAGCCCAACGCCTTTGCCACAGGCCGCAACCCGAACAATGCCGCCGTCGCTGTGACCAACGGCATCGTGCGCTTGCTCAACCGCGATGAACTCGAAGGCGTCATCGCGCACGAACTGGCCCACATCAAGAACCGCGACATCCTCACGTCGTCGATCTCGGCCGTGATGGCTTCGGCGATCACCATGATCGCGCAGTTTGGCTTCTTCTTCGGCGGCAACGACGACGAAGGGCCGGGCATCGTGGGCACCTTGATGATGCTGATCCTCGCACCGATTGCGGCGTCGCTGATCCAGATGGCGATCTCGCGCAGCCGCGAGTACGCCGCCGACCGCGACGGGGCGACCATCGCCCGCAACCCGATGGGCCTAGCCGGGGCGCTCCGTAAGATCGAGGCCTACGCGCAAGGCGTCCCGATGCAGCAAGCACGCGAAGCTTCGGCGCACATGTTCATTGTCAATCCGTTTGCTGGCGAACGCGTCTCGCGCCTGTTCGCCACGCACCCGCCTACACAAGAGCGGATTGCACGGCTGCAACAGATGCGCTAACGCCGTCTACATAGATTCTGTCGGAGACGACACTACGCGCAGGGTACTTCGGTGCTCTGCGCGTTTTTTGTGGGAAAAGCCCCCATGCTGGTCAAGTAATACAACCGTTGGACGCGTATACTATAGCGGCGCTCGAATTGGTTTATGGTATTCGTCAGCGCATCTGCTGAGCGCCGCAGCCATTGGCTGTTGGCTATTGGCCGTTGGGTCTCGGTCCGCACGTCTTACCCTCCTCAACCCAGACCGCAAACCCACTCGATTTTTGCTATACATGGACCGTATAGTTTGGCCGCAGCATGCATCACTTCGTACATATCCCCTTATGTAATGCCTGACGACACCGTCCTATACTATGTGATGTATCTGACGGGCAGCGTCTTTACAGGCCTCCTTAGCGGGGCTATGCTGTATTTCTACCGGCAATATGGCCACCGCTATCTGCGGCATTGGGCCTACAGTTGGGCTGCTTATGCCGTCTACTTGTTAACCGCAGCCGCCTCTGTACACTTCGTTCAAGTATTGCCAGCCATACACCCGGGTCGCTTCCTAGTCGGCTGGACTGCGATCACCTGCGCTTACTTTCATACGGTCTGGCTCATGGTCGGCGCCCTCGCACTGGCCTTTCAGCGTCAACTCCGTACCCGAACCGTGTATGCGTGGCTTGCAGGAGCCTGGCTGTTAGCCTTGGCCCTGATGCTGCCGGGCCTTGCCGACCCAGAAGCGATCATGACCCGCTATTTTTATCGGATCGGCGTCAAGAGTTTGCTAACAGGCCTTGTGTTTAGCATCGCCGCAGCACTTTTAGCCAACGCACTGCGACGGCGGCCAAGCGGAATCGGCATACCGCTCGTCGCGATGGCCTTCTTCATTGTTAGCATCAGTCAGTTTCTCCAATTCGCACGTCCAGCAGGCTGGTGGTCGGGCAGTACGCTAATTAGCCTTGGGATTTACTTGCCCATCCTTGATGTACTTATTCTCCTGCTTGTCAGCGTGGGGCTCATCATCTGGCTAATGGATACCGAGCGCACACGCCTCGAAACGACGGCGGCACGCCTCAAGAATAGCGAAGAGCGCCTATCCCTAGCGCTGCAGAGCGCTCAGATGGGGACGTGGTCGTACGATTTAACCACAGGGCATATCACGTGGTCACCCGAGGTGGAGAAGATTTTTGGGCTGCCCTCGGGCACGTTCGGGTGCTCGACGGGTTCGCCGCGGTGCATGCCCCGGCG
>CAYYHN010000257.1:0-6442 GCA_964471245.1 uncultured Rhodothermaceae bacterium
AGCACGGTCACACGTACACAAGAAGAAGCGGAAGCGTTAGCTGAAGAGATCAAGGGAAGATTAACGAGCAGCAATTTTGACGAGCTAGCTGCCGAATACAATGATTTCGGTGATGGTCCTGAGTTTATGGGTGTTATCACTGAGCGCGATCAGTTGCCAGACAGCATGTTGGCGGTCATTTCTGGCCTTGATATGAATGGTGTCGGTGGCCCCGTTGCCATCCCTGTAGGGTATCTTTTCGTTAAGCGAACACCAGTGGTCCAGCACGCGGGTGCGCACATTCTGATCACGTTCCAAGGTGCGATGCGGGCAGATCCGTCTATTACACGTAGTAAAGAAGAGGCCTACGCAATGGCGGAATCGCTGCTTGCTGAGATACAAGCTTCAGACGAGGACTTCGGTACGTTCGCGCAAGAGCATTCTGAAGGTCCATCTGGTCCAAGCGGTGGGGACCTAGGCGTATGGTTCAAGGGGATGATGGTCCCAGAATTTGACGCAGCAATAGAAACACTGGATGAAGAAGAACTCTTTGCCGAGCCTGTCGAGTCGCCGTTTGGCTACCACATCATTAAGCGATTGGAAGTCCCGCCAACGGAGTAAATCGGAGCCGAGGATGAGCGAAAAAAGTGGCAAAGAACTGCCTTCATGGTTACGTTTTTTACGGTACCTTTACGTCGGTCATCCTACCTTGCTTCAGCACAAATAGCGGACGACCTGCTGCTTGGAGTGCCCACCGCATGAGTCCAGTTTCAAACAATTATCGAGACGGTTTATGAACGCCTTGACTTTACATTCGCCACGCGTTGCCTCTGTGGATGCACTCCGTGCTGCTAACGCATCGTGGGCTGTTCAGGTAGCTGGCATCGTCGGGTTTGCACTGCTGACGGCGCTGGGTTCGCAAGTTCGGTTGTACCTGTGGGAGGTACCTTTCACGCTCCAGACGCTTGCCGTGTACGGAAGCGGTTTGTTCCTCGGTTGGCGCAACGGCTTCCTTGCCCAAGTGTTATACCTAACGCTTGGACTATTTTTGCCTGTTTATGCAGGCGATAGCTTTGGGCCCGCCTACCTCTTCACTGCAGCCTCCGCTGGATACCTCTTGGCCTTCCCGATCGTCGCTATGACCGCTGGAGCGCTTTCTAAAACGTGGAACACCTTGAGTGGATCGATCATCTCGATGATTGTGGGGTCCGTGATAATGTTTGCCATTGGCGTTACATGGCTGCATTTTGCAATGGGTTATGAAAGCTGGCTCACATCGATTGAGCGTGGATGGCTTCGCTTTATTCCTGTAGATATTGCCAAAATCCTGCTCGTAGGCCTTGTCTACAGCGGACTACGCCGGTTGTAGCACAGGGCACACAAGGCGGCTACTTAAACGTACCAGGCAGGCTTGACGAATCAGGCCTGCCTGCCTTTATTTTTGAGGAACAGCATCTTGGTACTGTTGTGGTAGGGACGTGTGATGATGACTGCTAAGAAGGATACCTATGACGCCATGAAGTGGTGCAACTACATCGTGAGGGCCTTGTGCATCGGGCTAATGATTGGACTCCCAAGCTTAGTCTTTGCGCAATCGGCTACGTCACAAGCCGAGAGTACCTCGTTCGTTTATACGTCTGTGCTGGATGACCCCGAAATCCAACGGCTCGGCGATCAAGGCTTACAATACTTGTACAACATGAAGATGGACGAAGCGAATGCCATCTTCGACGAAATCGAATCGCGCTATCCCGACCATCCTATAGGTCCATTCCTCAAGGCCTTAATCACATGGTGGCAAATCCTACCTGATCTCGCGGTTGAGGACTACGATGAGGAATTTGAACGCCAGATGCAAGAAGTCATCGACCGTTGTGAGCGACTCATCGATGAGGAACGGTATGAGTTTGATGCCATCTTCTTCAAAGGTGCTGCGCTAGGCTATCGAGGGCGATTGCTTTCCAACAGAGG
This sequence comes from uncultured Rhodothermaceae bacterium, assembly GCA_964471245.1. GTDB lineage: Bacteria > Bacteroidota > Rhodothermia > Rhodothermales > CAYYHN01 > CAYYHN01. The sequence goes on from CAYYHN010000257.1 coordinate 1,951, forward strand.
CAGCTGGTTCCGGGCAGCGCGTGACGGTCGAGGAGCCATGAAATACATTTTCCGCATCGCGGATCGTGACGCGAGTAATGCCGATTATATTTTTGGGCTCGGAGTCTATCACTATTTCGCGTACATGGTCCCGAAAAAGTACCCTGTTGTACGTCCGTTCATGACCTTCTTCCCCGATGGCGACCGAGACCGGGGCTTAGCGGAACTGGAACGTGTCGCCGAAGAGGGGCGGTTTATCCGGGCAGAAGCAACGTACTTCCTCTTGCAGATCTACATGGTCTACGAGCCTGATTACCGCAAAGCGGTGGAGTACATCCAACGGTTGCGCACCCAATATCCAGATAACCCGTTCTTCCACATTCTCGAAGGCATTGTGCACGGGCAATGGGGACGATGGCGAACGGCGCAGCCGATCTTTGAGGAAGTGGTCGAGCGTTACTTGGAAGGCTGGCCGGGTTATACCGATGGGATGGGGGAGAAGGCCCTGTACTATCGTGCCCGTGCCCTGATGGTACGCGGCGAATTTTCGGAAGCGCTGAATGTCTTGCTTCAAGTCGAAGCGTTGTCTTCGCGTCGTACATTCGATAACTACTACCGCGTGCTTGGTCGCTTGCGGCAAGGCATGTGCTACGACGCCTTGGGACAACGTGCCATAGCAGAAGTGCGCTATCGTGAGGTTTTGGAAATGGAAGACCAAGGCGGGGCGCACGATCGGGCCAAGCGGTACCTAAAGACGCCATACCGCTAAGTTTGCTTGCTGCAATCGGATCGGATAAGCGGTGGCGACGTAGTAACCACCTGCCAACCCCAATGCTTACCAGAACCGCGATGCAGTTCCGCTATTCCCGCTTCGATCCCGCACGCCACGGACTTCGTGCTGGAAAGACCTCCTTCGACGCCCTTTTCGACCTCTTCCAACAGTTGCTTCAGCACACGGCTGGCGACGCTGCTGAAGCACTTCGCTGGCTGACGCAGTTGGATGATAAATACAACATCACGGCAGATGCGGGAATGGGCATTGGCGACTTCATCGAAGAGATGAAACGCCGAGGCTTTCTGGAAGAAAACAACGAAGGACGCGTTGCCATCACGGCTCGGACGGAGCGGGCGCTGAGGCAACGTTCGCTCGAAGAGATTTTCGGGCAATTGCGACAAGGCAAACGCGGCAATCACAAAACCCCACACGCCGGTGCAGGCGATGAACGCTTGCCCGAAACCCGTGGCTGGCGCTTTGGGGATGACCCCAACCTGCTCGACGTAACCGGAACGTTGACCAACTCCTTCCGTCGTACGGGATTGGATCAGTGGTCGCTGCGCGAAGAAGACTTGGAGGTCTTCGAGACCGATCAGCAAGTGAGCATGGCGACGGTTCTGATGATTGACTTGTCGCACTCTATGATTCTCTACGGGGAAGATCGCATTACGCCTGCTCGAAAGACGGCACTTGCCTTATCCGAACTCATCCTCTCGCGGTATCCGAAGGACACGCTTGATATCGTGGCGTTTGGCAACGAGGCTTGGGAGGTATCTATCAAAGATCTGCCATACCTCAACGTTGGGCCGTATTACACCAACACCCGTGCGGGCTTACAGCGGGCGCGCGACATCTTGCGTCGGAGGAAGAACCGCAACAAGCAGATCTTCATGATTACCGATGGCAAGCCCAGTTGCCACATCGAGTATGGCAGGATGTACCGTAATGCGTTTGGCCTCGACCGCCGCATCGTGAATAAGGTGCTCGATGAAGCCGTCATGTGTCGCAGGGAGAACATCGCCATCACGACGTTCATGATCGCACGCGATGCCTATCTCCAAAACTTTGTTCAGGAACTCACTGAAGCCAATCAGGGCCGTGCGTATTATTCGAGCCTCGATAACCTCGGCGAGTTCTTGTTCGAGGATTACATCCGCAATAGACGCAAGCGGATGCGGTAGGTAGCGCAACGCGCTAGGTTGCTGCTCTGCGCTAGCTACCCATGTCGCTGACGCCCAAGAAAAGCCTCGGACAAAACTTCCTGCGCGACCCCAACACGATCCGCAAAATTGTGGATGCGTTGGCTGCACCTGTGGAAGCGCATGTCGTTGAGATTGGTCCCGGTGAAGGCGCGTTGACTCATCTGCTTCATGCGAAGTACCCACACTTTACCGCCATCGAGGTCGATGAACGCGCGGTGCACCTGCTGAAAACAGCGATGCCTAACCTCGATGTGAGGCACCAGGATGTGTTAGCGGTGGATTGGGGCGCATTCGCAGCAGAAGCTGGGCGGCCACTTTATGTGATCGGGAATCTGCCGTACTACATCACGAGTCCCATCCTGTTTAGCTTGTTGGATGCACCGCCCGTGATCAAGGAGGCGTTGGTTATGATGCAGCTTGAAGTGGCGCAGCGCATCGTAGCCGTGCCAAGGACGAAGGCATATGGGATTCTGAGTGTGCTCGTCCAGCAATGGGCGGAGCCGTCGTTAGCATTTCGGGTCTCAAGAAACGTGTTTTATCCCAAGCCTGACGTTGAAAGCGCAATGCTCCGCGTTCGCTTTCCTGAAGGCGTGGATCCGATGGACGGCGTGGACCGCGAGGACTTTAGGCACGTCGTGCGCATGGCCTTCAATCAGCGTCGCAAAACGTTGCGTAATAGCCTCAAACCGCTCTTGAAGACGCATGAAATAGATCTGCCTGAGCCGTGGCGTAAAGTTCGTGCGGAAGAGCTATCGCCCAGCGACTTTCTCGCCTTGACCCGCTATCTTGCGGCGGCATCATAAGCGCTCCGGCTAACGTCGTCGTGCTCCGATTCCATCGCCCGCTACCCACTGAGCACCACCTCGCAGTTCCATGCCAAACGATGCCCACACAGAACGGACTGCCCCGATCTCGCCAAGTTTTTTTGAGGTCGATCCGGAGTTGCTCGAAAATCTCGAAACGCTCATCGAGACCGACCAGCAGGCGATGGTCCTCAATCTTTTGGTGGACCTGCATCCGGCTGACATTGCGCTGCTGATCAGCCACCTGCCCTTCTTCGAGGCCGACCTCCTCATCGACTGGCTGCCGTTGGATGTGGCGGGTATCGTGGTCTCCGAACTGGACGACGATTACCGCGCCGAACTACTTAAGACCACACACCCCGAACGCGTCCGGGCCGTGGTCGATGTGCTTGAGACCGACGATGCCGCAGACGTGCTGGCTGACTTGCCCCAAGAGGTCGTCGAGCAGGTGATGCCGGGGCTGGAAGATGCGGAAGATCTCGAAGTGCTCCTGCGCTACGACGAAGAGTCGGCGGGCGGGATCATGGGCACCGAGTTCATCGATGTGCGTCCAACTGCGACCGTGGCTGATGTCGTGGAAGCGGTGCGGCACAACGCTGAAACGGTCCTCCAAGTCTACTCGGTGTACGTGACGGATGAAAATGACCACCTGCTTGGGATTATTACGCTTAAACGCCTCCTTCTTGCACATCCCGACGAGAGGATTGGCGACGTGATGAAGCGCGACATCCACGCGGTGACAGTCGATATGGACCAAGAGGAAGTCGCCCGGATGATGTCGCGCTATGACTTGATTTCCATGCCCGTCGTTGATGCCGATGGCTGCCTAGTTGGACGTATCACCATCGACGATATTGTCGACGTGATCATCGAAGAAGCGGAAGAAGACATCCAGCGCATGAGTGGGGTCGCTGGTGGGGAAGAGCCGACCGACAAAGTGGGACGTATTGTGCGTGGTCGCTTGCCATGGCTTGTGGCTGGCGTAGCCGGAGCCAGCTTGGCTGCCATCGTGATCGCAAGTTTCGAGGAAGCGTTAAAGAGCGACGCCATCCTTGCAGCATTCATTCCCATTGTGATGGCTACAGCAGGTAACGCCGGAATTCAGAGCAGTGCTATCGCTGTGCAGGGGTTAGCCTCGGGCGATGTGTGGGATACAAACGTGTTGCGGCGCTTGGGCAAGGAACTCGTCGTCGCTGTCATCAACGGTTTGATCGTCGCCATCGTAACTGGACTCGGCATTCTTGCTGTCGAAAGTGCAGTCGGAGGGGTGTTCAACGATCCCATTAACCTTGCACTCACAACCGGAATTTCGTTGCTCGCGGTTATCATGCTCGCTGCATCAGTTGGAGCCTCTGTCCCACTCATGTTGAATCGTATGAACATTGACCCGGCCTTGGCAACTGGGCCATTCATCACAACAAGCAACGACATTTTAGGCATCCTCATCTTCTTTTTACTAGCCCAACAGCTTTATTTGAGTTAACTACCAAATGGCTTTTGTTCTGAATTATCTCATTAAGCCAATTGGAGCTAAAAGCTATATAACAGGTGCTTGAGTTTTGGAAATTCGAATTTCGAAATTAGAACACGACGCCTACATGACATTTTCGATTGCTCGGATAAGGTGTGAAACATGTCTGGTTGCTTGAGGTAGGTCAATCAGATCCTATCAGCATCGATTGAATCAACGTCCGTGTCTGCACCTGCTACACCATCTACCCCTTCTTCGAGAC
>CAYYHN010000258.1:0-6437 GCA_964471245.1 uncultured Rhodothermaceae bacterium
TGAGCCGCCGCGTAGAACAAATTCCTCGCAAGCCGAGTCAGCGGCGTCTTCCCAGCAGTCTTGCACGTATTCCCACACGTTGCCGTGCATATCGAAGAGGCCAAAAGCATTCGGCGGATATCTGCCCACCGGGACGGTCGAGGTAGGGCGGCCACAGTCGCCGGACATGTACCCGTAGCGTGCTTGCGTGCAGTCGATGGTATGGCCCCAACTAAAGCGGGTCGTTGAGCCAGCACGGGCAGCGTACTCCCATTCTGCCTCGGTCGGGAGGCGGTAGGTGGCGCCCGTTTGCGCGTTCAGCCATGGGATAAAGTCCATCGTCACATCATTCCAACTGACCTCGATGGCTGGACGATTATCTTTGCCCCAACCGTTGTCGCCACCATCCGCATCGTTGGGGGTACAAGCACCTGCGTCGATGCATTGCTGGTACAAAGCCCATGTGGCCTCGGTCTCGGCCAAATAGAACGGCTCGATGTGCACTTCGCGTTGCCGCACATCAGCCGACTTGTCGGCCCACTCCTCGTTTGCGCACGGCTCATCTGCTTCTCCACAGCCCATCAGAAACGTTCCTTCTGGAATGGCCTTCATGGTGAACGCTACACCACTGACGACTTCTTGGTAGTCTTGGCGGCGATCTAAGGGAGCAAACAGCGTAATGCAGACGCTGATAACTAGCACGATTGGATAGAGGGGGTGTGAGGCAAGCATGCTGTATATCTACCGGGATGAGAATATCCAATCGTCATTATTGGAGGAATGGACAAGGTCGTTTCTAGGTGCTTCAACGACAAGCTAGCCGAGATCACATTAACGTGCTGGCGCAACCCGTAAATGTTCACGAAAGCGCCATTCCACCATGGCCAAGCCACCAACGTAAAGCGCTTCGCCGATGAGGTGCAGGTAGCCTAGCGCTGACAGGGTGTCGCTAGAGGTCAGCATAAGGTATAAGCATACGAGGGGCCAACAGGCATTTGCCGCAATAAGCAGCATCAGCATCCGATACGAGCGTTGGGGCTGACGGGCAAGCGATAAGGCATAAACACCGTAGGCCAAATTCGCGAGGGCTATAAACAGCACAACATTGGTAGGCAAACCATACCATGGCGCAAGCCATCCAAAGGTGAGCAACATCAAGCCGCCTACCACGGCTCCTCCTGAACCATCGATCCATAACAGTCGATCACGCCACATTGCTAGCCTTCGAAATAAATGTTGGTGATGGGCCAGTGAGACTACGTTCCATGATCATGTCTGCCAGCTAGTGACTTAGTGAACGGCCCGAAGACGATAGGAGCCCCGTGGTGTTCCCTAGCGAAAAGGCCATTACCGCCTCTTGTTCACCGAATACAACGCGTAGTAGAGCGCCGCAGATAGCGTGTGCGTAGAATGTTCTCCCCCTAGAATGTGAACAAGACCTGTAAATAGGTCGGCATGCTCGGACGCCTTTGCGAGCACGTCGAGTCGATTTGAATCCGAGAGGACGACATGCGCCAACTCCTCACTTGTCAATGAAAGATCCACCTGTTCACTTCGGACGAGATGTTCGGTAAAACCTGCCCGATCTGAGAAATTGATGGTGTGGTCATACGTTGAATTTGTAGCGGGCGTCGCTACGTCGAGTCGTCTCAGTGTGGCTTCTAGCAGGATTTCGAAGTCATAGACGACCACTCGGGCATTGGGCTTGCAGACGCGTTGAACTTCTGTGCGCGTTGCCTCTGAGTCAGCATAGAAGAGGGCTCCGGCGAACGTCACTAGGTCCACAGTATCGTTGGAGAGCGGCACGGCATCGCCAGCGCCCGTGAGGTAGGACACGTTGGCGTGCGGCACGGCCTGTTCAAGCATCGCATGGCTTGGGTCAATGCCAATCGTGTGCGTGCAATAGGGTGCCAGCGCAAGGGTCGAATACCCCGTGCCACACCCAATGTCGAGGCCTAGATCGAAGTGCCTTGGTTTGATCAACACACGGTGCAAGATGGCTGCATGCAGAGGGGGGCGGTATGCAGCATAGTGTGCGGCTGCGTCTTGGTCGTAGCGTTCCGGCATAGTTTGCTGCGCCTTACTCTTTCGTGGGTTGCTTTCGCGGCGTCGATTTCACAGGCTGCTACAAAATAGGCGCTTCACAGGATTGCCGGTTATGCAGGTTGAGGCGTTTTCGGTTTGAGACGGGCCTCATGCCTTATAGGTAGCGGTTTAATTCTGCATTGATCCCTGCCAGCCACTGCCGCGGCTGCTTATCCGATTCGTCGAAACGTGTTGCCTCAAGAATGTTGAGGATGAAATACATGCCTTTGTACACCGCGATACGCCCTTGGTGACCGGTTTGTGAGATATCTTCGCCATAACCCGTCCAGAATGCTGTCGGCACGCCGTAGAGGATCAAGACCCAGTCGCAAAGCGGGTCGCCCCAAAACGCCCGCTCGCCATCGATCACAGCAGAAATATGAATATCGTCTCCATCGCCATTGATGATGACATTTCTCGGCCAGAGATCGCCATGCAGCAAACGCGCAGACCTGACTTCATCGAGCATGGGTATGAAGTGGGGCAATAGGTCGAGGTACACGTGTACTTCTTCGTGCATCACATGGAGCCGTCGGCAATCTGCGATCATACCCTCGACATTGTCCACAATAAACTCAGACCATGTTGCGGTGTGTTTATGCGGTTCGGGGTAGCCAAAGGTGTCGCCCCGTGTACTGTGGATCGTTTTGGCAAATAAACCTAGCTGCTCCCAAAGCTTCGCGTTTTCGTCTGCAGAAAGCTCTTGCTCTACATCATGCCAAAGCCTACCAGGGATAAACGTCTGCAAGAACGCCGCACGGTCTCCAACGGGAAAAAAGGAAAGGTATTTAGGAATGAGCGAGCTGACGGATTGGAGGTGGTGTGCGAGGGTCTGCTCGCGCTGCATCAAGAGCCGCTCGTTATAAAAGACATCTGCCTGCGAATGGGGCGCGATTTTCAAAATGTAGACACGCTGCGAGGTGGTAACCCGGTAGGTGTTGTTGAATAACCCGGCATTTAGCTCAATAACGCTTTGGATGACCTCTCCTTTGAGGTGTCGGGCTAACTGATACTGCAACTCCTGTTCATCAATAGGCTGCTGGAACGCAGAAGTGCTTCGTTGGATTTGGCGTATCGTCACGTAAGATGCCCCTCCCCTGTTGAGCGTAGATGCAGCTGTAGGCAAGCTTGGCGAAAGCTAAAGCTAAAGCTACATTCGGTGTAAAGCGGATTTCCTGAGATCGGCAAACAACCCGTGGGCTACCGTTTATCCCAAGCAGAAGAAGTATAAATCGCGCCAACCGTCGTGCGCAATGCAAAAGGTAGCGGGTGAGGTGTCGCTACGCCCTAGTGCTTCATCAACGTTGGTAATTCGGGTAAATATGCTGGTCATTTTTACGGTCACCAAGGCGCTCGATTGCAGTCATACCCGTAGGTATGGCTAGATCGAGGAACGTAGGTGGGCGCAAAAAGGGACGTACAGAACCCGAAGAAGCAATCTTGAGGATGCACTAGAATACACCGTTTTGGTTTCTCACTTGACCTCCTGTAACAAGCATGTACAGCCGCATGGAAAAGCTAATGCCTTGAATGGCATCCCAGTGCTCAACCAATTGGCCATCTGTGACGCGCCACGTATCTACGATATTAAAGCCCTGCGCATCATTTCCACGATGTTTGGCTTTGAGCGTTGCGTGCGAGTGCAGGATAACGTGCTCTCCATCTACAAATATATGCTTGACGTCGTAGCTGAACTCGGGCGCATTTTTAACCAAGTCACCTACGGTTTTCACTACACCCTCAATGCCATCGGCAATGTTCCGATTGTGTTGCTTATACGGCTGACCTGCATACCGACGCATAATTTCGTCAAAGTTATGGTCGTTCATAATAAGCTGTACGAACTCGACGACAAGCGCTGCATTTTTCTGGTCCGCGGCATTCCAATGAGCCTTTTCTAAGGTCGAAAAATTAATCTTGGGGGATGACATCATATCGCTCTCTGTATGTAAAACCAACAATTATATAACCTTTGCTACTTACTTGCGTTTTGCAAGTTAAAAAACTTAATTGCGTTTTGCAAGTCAAATGTCCGATAGACACCATCATAAAGGAGGTATTGCATGCCACGACGTTCAGACTGCCCAATCTCCAATGTGTTGGATTTTGTGGGCGATAAATGGAGTTTGTTGATCCTGCGCGATCTACTCTTCTTTAAGAAGCGCACCTATTCCGAATTGCAAGCCTCTGACGAACGGATGGCGACGAATATCCTTTCCAGTCGCTTGGTACGACTGGAGCAAGACGGTTTAATCACGAAGCGTACGGATGCAAACGATCGCCGAAAGCGTGTCTACGCATTGACCCAAGCTGGTAAGGACATGTTACCGATTATGCTGGAGATGATTGTGTGGAGCGGCAAATATGATCCTAGCACCAATGCGTCTAAACAAATGATCGAGCGGATCAAGCACGATCGGGAGAGCTTAATGCATGACGTGCTCGGACGGCTTGAAGGCTAGCCCAGTGCAACGAATTGGGAAAACTTGGGAGCCCAAAACAGGGGTATGGTACGAGCCAGCGGCTGCCCAGTGGCTCTTTCGTTGCTGATATGACTTTCTTGGGTACACCTCTACTTGAACACCGATGCTATATAGGTATCTGTTGCTTACTTCGAAACTGAGTAAGTCCTCGCCTATATGCTGCTATCTGACCCGAAATCTCGTGCATTGTCTTGCTATTTCGTATCAACGGATAGTACTGCATCTTCTTCACTACCGGGGCCAAGTGAAAACACCAATAGAGTGACATCAAAGGATTGATCCACAAGGTACTGCCTGCCGTTCGTTCAGTCCGATGATGATCCCCGTAGTGTCCCTCGATAGCGCTAACGATGGAATTTGATACAATACTCGGTCGTTCTGGCATTCGTTTGTTTGCATAGCTTAAAGCCTCGCGGTACTTCACGAATTCATCCATCGCACCTGTCAGTGAGAAACTCCCAATGAAGCCACCGTCTTTTGACAGTTGGGCAACGTTTTCAAGAAAATGGTAGTGTGAAACGCCATGGAAATGATCTATGCCAAATCCGAGGCATACCAAGAACTGTTTCCTGACATTGCTCTGATATACGGCTGCTAACGAACAGCTATCTTCCTCAGGTGTGCCAAGTCCCTCTTCATCACCGAACATGAGGCTGTCGGTGCCTCCATCGATAAGAATAAGGGTATCTATATCATGTTCTTTGATGAGGTAATTATAGGCGCGCTTGAGATTCTTTACGCCCGTCTTTTCAAAGGCATAAATGGAAATCTGCTGGTTTTGAGTTAAGAACCACTCAGCGAGGTATTTCTCCGGAAAGTATTTGGAGTTGGATCGCAGTCGATCGGATGCAACAACTCTTCTGCAATAAGGAAAGACTATTTCGGAAGTTGATCGTTCGAGCCGGGAGAACGAAAGGTTAGCCAAGTAGACTTGTAGATCGAGAGCCTGAAGTGCAAAGTAGAGCGGGAGTCCACAATAGACATCGAAGCCGCCACCTGCACCAGCTATCAAGATACGTTTCGCGTTACGGAGTTCTTGGAAGAAAGGGACTTGGTTCAGCATGCTCATTAATACCGAATAATGTATGAGGGGCAGGATACAGGGACTATAAGTTATTTACGATACTGTGTGTATAGACGGGAATGCAGATACAGATACAGATCTAGATGAAGCACCTCCTCCACAGTGATATAGCAAGAATCGAAATGGTTGACGGTGTTGATTGTATGGGGCACGACGTTGGAATCGAGACCCAAGGGCCAGCAGTCAAGAGCCAATGGCTGCGGCGCTCAGCAACGAGGTATTCGAATGCCGTCAACCATTTCGAGCGTCGCTATAGGCTTTACCCTCTATGCAACGATGCTTTACAAGCACAATACGAGCTAAGTAGGAATCACGTGATAGACTTAATGGCAGCAGGTATCTGTTGCTTGGCGACAATAACTAAGCATCGGAAGCACAACTTGGTTGCATTAAAATTGAATCACACAGACTTGAAAAACTCAAGTAAGTCCAGTGCGCATTGCATGGGTTGATCTATCATTGGCCAATGGCTGCTCTTCTCGAATCGCTTATTTACAAGCCCTGCTGATTTGATATACTCTTGCGTTCGTTCTGGCGTACTCTCGGCTCCCCAGTAGTACAGTGTCGGACAAGCAAGCGAGGTGAAGGCTTCACCCGCGACGGATGTTGTGCTCCACTGGGTAGACGCTTGGCCCCACTGCATCATTGCTGATGGGTGCGCCAACCGGACGCTCGCATAATAGCGTTGCATAGCTTCTATGCCTTGTGCCTGCTCAAAGACTTGGCGTAAGAAGGCTTCTTTGAAAGCTAGCCCCAATACCATTCAAATAAGGGCAACGACCTTGCGAAATGGCTGCGTGGGATGT
>CAYYHN010000259.1:0-6437 GCA_964471245.1 uncultured Rhodothermaceae bacterium
GTCTTGCACATCGCTTCGCATCACCCGTTCAGGTATCTCCTATGGAAGCCGCTTGTCCAATCCCCGAAGGCCAACAGATCTTGCGCACCCTCGCCATGCCTGCCGACACCAACGCCAACAGCGACATCTTCGGCGGCTGGATCATGTCGCAGATGGACATTGCAGGCGGCATCATGGCTAAAGAGATCACGCGCTCCCGCACGGTGACGGTGGCCGTCGAGTCGATGAAGTTCATCGAGCCCGTCAAAGTAGGCGACGTTGTTGCATGCTATGGCTCCATCGTCCGCGTGGGCAACACCTCGCTGACCCTGCACTTGGAGATTTGGGTCGAACCCGTCCTCCGCCCCGCCGACTATGACTGCCCCAACTTCAAAGTAACGGAAGCCAATTTTACGTACGTCGCCATTGACAACACAGGCAAGAAGTGGGCCTACGACAAGACGTTGCTCGACCAACTCGCCTTCCCCATGGCCGACGAGGCAACGCGGGCGCAGGCGGCACGCTGAGTGTGGGCGTGTGGGAGAATGGGCGTGTAAGAGGTTGGTTGGGATGCGATGCGTTGCATGGACCGTCACGACTTCATCACATACGCACCCCAATACCACAGCGCAGCCGAGCAGACTAAGCACCAAGTTCCCTCGCAAAGCCTATCGTGGTCGCCTACGCAACCCTGCACATCTGGGGCATCCATTTATTCCTAACCTGCTAAAAAAGTAGCCGTACGCTGCACGATCTCGCATCGTCGTGCCCGTCACATCTGCCCCTCTTCATGTTCCGCAACTACCTCAAGGTCGCGCTGCGCAATTTGCGCAAGCAGCGTAGCTACGCATTCATCAACATCCTCGGTCTGTCGATTGGCCTCGCGTGCTTTGCGCTGATCATGCTCTACGTCCTCGACGAGCGCAGCTACGACACGCACCACACGCATGCCGACGCCATCTACCGCGTCACGGCTGAGGTAGAAGCCAGCGAAGGAGCCACGCACAACGCGCAGGTCCCGCCCATCTGGTCGACGCACATGCTGGCGGACTTCCCGGAAATCGAGGCTGCCGCCCGCATCAAGCCGCCACGCCAGACGTGGATGGTGCGCTACGAAGACCAGCGGTTCTCGGAAAAAGGCTGGATGTTCGCCGACTCCTCGATCTTCGATGTATTCGACGTTAACCTCGTCGAGGGCCAGACGCACAACGCGTTGAACCGGGCATGGACGGTCATTCTCAGCGAGTCGATGGCGGTGAAGTACTTCCGAGGCGCAAACCCGATGGGCCAGACCATCACCATCGACAACCAGTACGACTTTGAGGTAACGGGCGTCTTCGCCGATTGGCCGATCCAGAGCCACGTGCGGCCGGATTTCTTGGCGTCGTTCACCTCGATGGAAGATCCGCAGCAGCTCTATCTGGTGAATGTACCCGAGGCACAATTCCCGTTTTCCTACAACTATGTGCGCTTGTCAGAACATGCGCCGGTGGCAGCGCTCGAAGCCAAGCTGCCCGACTTTGTGACGCGCCATGTGCCGCCGCAGTTCTTGCAGAATGCCGCCGTTCGGGTTGGCCTGCAGCCACTTACGGACATCCACCTGCATTCGCGCTTGGAAAATGAGATCCAAGCCAACGGCGACGCGACGACCGTGAACGCCTTCCTCGCGATTGCGCTGTTTCTGCTGCTGATTGCGTGCGTCAACTTCATGAACTTGGCGACAGCGCGCTCGTCTGGACGTGCGAAGGAAGTCGGGATGCGCAAAGTGCTGGGTGCACGGCGTGCAAGCCTATCGTATCAATTCCTCGGCGAGTCGGTGCTGCTGGCGTGCATTGCCTTGGTGGTAGCACTGGGGCTGGTGATGCTGGCGCTCGGCGAATTCAACCTGCTCACGGGCAAAGCGCTCGGCTTCGGCAGCATCTTCGCACCGCTGTTTTTACTGATGCTGCTCAGTGTGGCCGTGGTTGCGGGATTGCTTGCAGGCAGCTATCCGGCACTGATCCTCTCGGCGTTCCAACCAGCCGCTGTGCTCAAAGGCGCAGCGCGTACCGGGACGGGCAACCAAGGGTGGCTGCGAAAAGGGCTGATTGTGTTCCAGTTCTTCATCTCCATCGGCCTGATCGTCTCGACGGGCATCGTCTACCAGCAGATGGACTACGTGCGTAGCCAGAAGCTGGGCCTCGAAAAGGAGCATGTCGTCGTCGTCGAACTCACCGACCCGACGCCGTCAAGCCGCTACCGCGTGCTCAAGCCGATCCTCGAACGCGAACCCGACGTGCTCGGCGTCACGGCATCGATGAGCAAGCCTGCGGGCTTGGTGCAGCAATGGCAGATCCGCCCTGTTGAGGCTGCTGCTGAGCAAACGTGGCCGGTCCTGTCCTATCCCATCGACTACGACTTCATTGAGACTATGGGTATGGAACTGGCCGCTGGGCGTGACTACCGCCGCGAATCGCCGTCAGATACGCTGCAGTCGATTCTGATCAACGAGACAGCAGCACGTTCGTTTGGCTGGATGTCGGCGGAGGAAGCCCTAGGAAAGCTACTTGAGTTTCCGGGCAACACGAACACCGTCGAAGTCATTGGGGTCGTAGAAGACTTCCACAGCCAGTCGGCCCGCGAGCGCATCGCGCCAACGATCATGGTCTACAACAGCTTCAGCTTCTTTGCGTTCGTACGCATCGCGCCGGGCAACATCCAGCAGACGCTGACCAAGCTCGAACAGCACTGGAACCGCGTCGTGCCCGGCTATGCTTTCCAGTACGCCTTCCTCGACGACGAATTCGACCGCCTCTACCGCAGCGAAGCCATCCTCGGCAAGCTCCTCACCTACTTCGCACTGCTGACGGTGTTCATAGCCAGCCTTGGCCTGTTTGGGCTGGCGAGCTTTACCGCCGAGCAGCGCACCAAAGAGATCGGCGTGCGCAAGGTGATGGGTGCGACGGTGACACAGATCGTGATGATGCTCTCGAAGGAGTTCACCCTGCTCGTCGGCGCGGCGTTTCTGCTGGCGCTGCCCATCGCCTATCTCAGCATGGACCGCTGGCTCAGCGCCTTCGCCTACCACGTCGAACTGATCACCGTCGCCCCGCTCGTCTTCCTTGGCACCGGCTTGCTTGTCTTCGGCATCGCGTGGCTCACCGTCAGCCTCCAGTCGTTCCGCGCCGCCCGCGCCGACCCGGTGCGTACGCTGCGGTATGAGTAAGTGGGTGTGGAGGTATGGGAGTGTGGACGGTTGGAAGAATGGGCGGTTGGGCGTGATGCTTACGTCCAACCATCCATTCTCCCACACCCGCTCACGCAGCATGCAGCTTCGCATACTTAGACGGGGGCATGCCGTAGTGCTTCCGGAAGACGGTGGCGAAGTGAGCCGCCGAGCGGAAGCCGACATCTAAGGCAACAGACGTGACAGGTGTGTCGGTCGTGGTGAGCAGGTGCGCCGCGTGGTGCAGGCGTGCTTGCCGGATGACTTGGGCGGGCGTGGTGCCAGCCTCGCTGGCGAGGCGGCGTTCCAACTGGCGGCGGCTCAGGTGCATGGCCTCAGCCAAGGCGACCACATCGAACGAGGGCTCGGCGAAGCGTGTGGCGACACAGGCTTGCAAGGCCTCGGTAAAGGAAGGAGTAGGAACGGGCGCAACCGGCGTGGCGGAAGCCTCACGCGGATGGCACCAGCGATGCGCCAACTGCAGGGCTTTCGTGCGGGCCGTCACAAGGCGTTCCAGCGTAGCCGCCCGGCGCACCTGCCAGCCCAAATGGAACTGGTAGATGCCCATGCTGCCCATCACCAAGAGCAACGCGACCAAGCCCATCCACCCATACGGTGAAGCAACCACCGCCGCCGCTTGTACCGGGCCGGCCCTAGCTAAGGCAGGATGATATTGCAGCAGACGGCTCGCCGTCGCCAGCCAAACAGTACCGTCTTCGCCAACCGTGAGGGCATGAATGGGCGCAGTCGTGGCAGACAGGCAGGCCACATCGCCCGTGGAAAACGGCATATGTGCGAGCCCCTTTGTCGTCCCGATCCACAGTCCGCTCGCGTCATGAGCCAATGCCGTGACGGCCCCGCCGCAGACGCGGTCGAGCGTGGTGCCCCATTGGTCTGTTGCAACGTGGTAGCGCTGCAATCCGTCGGCTGTGCCCAGCCATAGGCTCCCGTACGGATCGGCAACAATGGCGTGGATACCAGCGACCTCAGACAAGGCTGTAGGCTGCGCCTGTACAGGCAAGGCGTGCAACATCAAGAGCGTCATGCAGAAGCTAGCGAAGCGAAAAACAGGCTGATGGATGGGAGGCATGGCAACCACCGTTGATTTTTGTGCGGGTCAGGTGCCGCCGCGCTTTCCAAAGACGGTGCCAAATCCTAAATCAGCCTAAAAACACAGATTTTCACAGGAACGCTGTTCGATTCCGGACAGTGCCGTTCAAGGTTGAACAAGATCCCTAACGAATGACGAGGCGTACCGATTGCGGCGTGTGTCCTGCTTGATACAGGCGTAAGAAGTACACACCCGTCGCCAAATGGCTCGGCACCGAGATCGCCAACTGCGCCGCTGCCGCACCACGATACACCTCAGCTACACGCCGCCCCATCGCATCGTACATCGCTACCGTCAGCGGACGTGCTGTGGCTCCCGAAGGCTCCAACGTCACAACCTGCCCGGCTTGTGTAGGGTTCGGATATACCTTGGGCGCGGCCGCCTGTATGGGCAAGGCAGCCTCATCAATGGCCGTGGAGGTAACGCCCGCAGCAGCAACCCCGCTCAGCACAAGGGCAAGCCGCTGGGGCTTCAGCAAGGACGGAACGACAACGCGTACGGTCACCTTACCGGGAGCCAGTTCCGTGACCACCTGCTCGACGTTATCGCGGTTATTGCGACCAGTTTGCGCTGGCGCATCACGCTGCATAGGATCGAGGACGAAAGGTTGGTAGACACGGCCGTTTTGCTCAACGACGAGGTCGAGGTCGTGCGCCAGTTGAGGTGAGGTTGGGTCTTGCAGGCTGCGCTGAAACACGTGCTCATCCACAGGATCCGTCCACCCAAGCGTGACGCGGAACGGCTCACCTGTGGCATCGAAGGTCCACGTCAGTGTATCGGCACGGGAAGCCGTGGTCTGGATGATGCGGTGTGTGCCAGCAGCAGCGTCGGCGTGCAAAACATCGAGGGCAGCGTGCACGTCCATCCCGCCCCAACCAAATTGGTAATCGGGGCCAAGCTGCCCTAGGTCGCGTGCGGTGTGAAGGAGAATCGTTTTGAGTGTAGCGTTGAACAGCGTCGGCGTTGGGCCATAGCGACGCGCTTCTTGTTCGAGCAACAACGCGACCGCTCCCGTCACCCGTGGTGCGGCGAGGCTTGTGCCTGAGGCTGTCGTATAGCCGCCACCCAACGCCGTGGTGTAGACGCCGACACCTTCGGTAACCAAATCCGGCTTGATGCGACCATCCAGCGTTGGCCCACGCGAGGACGCCTCGTAGAGCGCCGCCCCATCGTCCTGCAAGGCACCTACGACGAGCGCGTTCTTACTGGTTGAGACCGAGGGCAGGCAGGCGTACCCATCGGCACAGTCGCGTGGCGGATTGCCATTGCTTGGGCGGATGGGTCCTTCGCCCGCCTCGTTGCCGACGGCTTTGACGGCGAGGTAGTAGGGGTGCGCATCCATCACGATGTCCCACTGTTTGGCCATGTTGGAGTATTGCCCGAAGGCCCATCCACTGGCTTGGTAACGCCATGAAAGCCGCCCATTCTTGACCTCGCGACGCCACCCGTTGGGCTGGGCGTAGCTGTGGTTCGAGAGGCGCATGCCGCGACGTGCTTCGGCGTACATCTGCACATAATCGGTACCTGCATAGTCGAAGCTTTTCACCTGCACCTGCGGCGCGACACCCCTTGCCTGCGCATCCAACCCAGCGGCGGCAAGCACACCCGCCACCAACGTGGGATGTTCACCGGGCGCGGAGGACGTAGCACGCACGACACGGTTGCCAAACTCAAGGTGTTCAGCCACGCTGCCCGCATCCCAAACGCCAACAACGATGCCATCCCCGCTGAGGCCGTGGGGTGTACGCACAGGGTCGACCTTTGCGATGACAGTTGGAGCAATCGGGCTGGTTACAGGAGTAGGGCGTAGCGCAACGGCGGCATCACGGGTAAACAACGTGCAAGCGAGCAGGCTCAAGCAGAAAAGACGAGTCAACATGGTCGGCGGTGGTTGGTGTGCGAAGTGGCCGCTCCTTCGCACGCATCGCCGCATAGTTTTTCATAGAAATGCCAATCGTTTGCGGATCTGCGCAGGTGTCGCAGATCGCAAACAGGTTGTCGCAAATGCAAAAAGGCTTCATTCAATCGGCTGTTGCATCAGATCCCGACGTGTATCTTTCGGTCATGAAACGTGTCCTCCTCAATACCGCCGTCGTTGTCATCGCCTCGCTCATTGCCTTGTTGCTGGGCGAGGTAGCGCTG
>CAYYHN010000260.1:0-6435 GCA_964471245.1 uncultured Rhodothermaceae bacterium
CAAGACACCGCACGTCGCCCTTATTGTGGGTGCAGTACTCGGTTACCTCGTCGCGCTCACGATCCACTTGCTACCCCACGATAGTCCGGTTGGCGCGGTGCTGCTCAACATGGCGGTCTTCGGCGCGCTGATCTCGTACGTCATGCAGTGCATCGCCTTCGTCTTGCTACGCAAGCAGATGCCGCACATGAGGCGCCCGTTCGTCAGCCCCGTGGGTGTGCCCGGTGCCGTCCTTGCCATCGTCATCTGTGTCGTGACGCTCGTGTTCCTGTTCCTCAACCCGGACTACAGCAAAGGCGTCATCGGCGCGGCGATCTGGTACTTGCTTGGCCTCGCCTACTTTGCATTCTACGCCCGCCACAAGCTCGTCAAAGCACCCGAAGAAGAATTTGCATTGGCGCAAAAGGCACGGGAAGCGGAATACGAGACGTAGCACGTGCTCCAATTGTATTGGATACGCGACAACGTACGGATTTAAGTTCCCCTCCTGGACAAGGAGGGGTCAGGGGTGGTAGAACGAGGAGGCTTGCGGAATAATCCAACCACCCCCAGCCCCTCCTTGTCTAAGGAGGGGAGCTTATTGAGACATAGGCATTTGTTAAACGCGTCAACCATCCTCGAATCACTATGACGGGTAAGCTCACCCTCGACGAACTCCGTGAAGCCATCCATGGCGGCCGCATCGACACCGTGCTGGTCTGTTTGGTCGACATGCAAGGCCGCCTCATCGGCAAGCGCGTGACGGGGCATTTCTTCCTTGACAGCGTTGTGAAGGAGATGCACGTGTGCGACTACCTACTGACGGTGGACATGGAGATGGAGCCCGTACCCGGCTACAAAGCGGCATCGTGGGACCTCGGCTATGGCGACTTCGGCGTGCGGCCCGACCTTGCGACGCTGCGGGTCATCCCGTGGCTGCCCGGCACGGCCCTCGTCCTTGGCGACTGCGTGGACCATCACGGCCATGAACTGGCCCACAGCCCGCGCACGATCCTCAAGCGGCAGTTGGCGCGGCTCCGCGAGAAGAACATGGTGGCGAAGATGGGCTCGGAGTTGGAGTTCTACGTCTTCGATGACACGTACGAGGAGGCCCGCAAAAAAGGCTACACGGACCTCAAGACGGCGGGCTGGTACATCGAAGACTACCACATCTTCCAGACAACCAAAGAGGAGTCGCTGATCCGTGCGATCCGCAACGGTATGGATGGCGCGGGCGTGCCGGTCGAGTTCTCTAAGGGCGAATGGGGGCCGGGCCAAGAGGAAATCAACCTGCGGTACGCCGAGGCCTTGGAGATGGCTGATCGCCACGTGATCTACAAGAACGGCGTGAAGGAGATTGCTTACCTGCAGGGGAAGGCGGTCACGTTCATGGCGAAGTGGGACTACGACCTCGCGGGGAACAGCTGCCACATCCACAGTTCGCTCTGGGATGCGACGGACGACACGGCGCTTTTCTACGACGCCGATGCTGCGCACCACATGACGCCGCTCTTCCGGCACTACCTCGCTGGGCAGTTGGCGCTCGCCGAGGAGTTGACCCTCTTCCTCGCGCCGTACATCAACTCGTACAAGCGGTTTCAGGCGGGCTCGTTCGCCCCGACCAAGGCCGTCTGGAGCCTCGACAACCGTACCGCGGGCTTCCGCCTCCTCGGCCACGGCCCCTCGCTGCGGACTGAGTGCCGCATCCCCGGCGGCGACGTGAACCCGTACCTCGCCTACGCCGCTCTGCTCGCCGCTGGGCTGCACGGCATCGAAAACGAACTGCCCCTAGAGCCGATAGTCGCAGGCAATGCCTACGACAATGCTGCCATCCGCGAGGTGCCCAAGACGCTACGCGATGCACTGACCGCCCTCGACGGCTCGGCTGTGCTCCGCGAGGCCCTCGGCGATGCCGTCATCGACCATTACCTCCACGCTGGGCGTTGGGAGCAGGCCGAATACGACCGCCGCGTCACCGACTGGGAACGCACACGCTTCTTCGAACGCGCCTAAGCTACGCTGTATGGGTGTGTGGAAGGGTGGATGTATGGATGTTCTTGTTGCTAGAGCTACGTCCCACGTTAATCCATCTACATATCTACATCTACACACCCTGACGTTTGCCAGAACTTGCCCGCTGAGCCACTTTCCATCGCCAAGGCCATGCCCACTACGTTTCATACCATTTCGCCCGTCGACGGTAGCCGCTACCTCGAACGTCGCTATGCCACTGGCGACGAGATAGCGGAGACGCTGCAACGCGCACGGGCGGCACAGCAAGCATGGCGGCAGGTCGCACTGACAGATCGCTTGGCGCTGATGGACGCCTTCGTTTCGGCTATTGAAGCACAACAGGACGGCATTGCCGAAGAAATCACGTGGCAGATGGGTCGCCCGATCCGCTATGCGCCGGGTGAAGTGCGTGGGTTCGCCGAACGGGCTCGCTACATGATGGCGATTGCGGAGGCAAAGCTTACACCGATTAGCTTACCAGAGAAGCCTAACTTTAGCCGGGCGATTAAGCGCGAGCCCCTAGGCGTTGTGCTCGTGCTGGCTCCGTGGAATTATCCATACCTGACGGCGGTCAACAGCATCATCCCGGCGCTGCTGGCGGGCAACACGGTCATCCTGAAGCATTCGCCGCAGACGCCGCTGGTTGCCGAGCGCTTCGCGGCTGCCTTCGAGGCAGCAGGCTTTCCAGAAGGTGTCTTCCAGTACCTGCATCTCGACCATCCCGCTACCGAACGCCTCATCGCTACATCGGATGTCGACTTTGTTGCCTTTACGGGCTCCGTAGCGGGAGGCGAAGCGATCAGTCGCGCAGCAGCACGCCGGATGGTCGGCGTTGGACTGGAGTTAGGTGGCAAAGATGCCGCGTACGTCCGCCCTGATGCGGCGTTTGCATCGACTGTCGAAAACTTAGTCGACGGTGCGTTCTTTAACAGCGGGCAGTCGTGCTGCGGCATCGAGCGCATCTACGTGCACGAGGCGTTGTACGACGCTTTTGTCGAGGCCTTCGTAGCGGAGACGCAACAATACAAGCTAGGCGACCCAACCGACCCGGCGACCACCCTCGGCCCGCTTGTCCATGCCGCCGCTGCCGCCCGTGTGCGGGCACACATTGAGGAAGCGGTTGATCTCGGTGCGCAAGCCTTGGTTGATCCATCGGCGTTTGCGGCCTCAGCGCTCGGCACGCCCTACCTTGCCCCCCAAGTGCTCGTCGAGGTGGACCACACGATGCTGGTGATGCGCGAGGAGACGTTTGGTCCCGTCGTCGGCATCATGCCCGTCGCCTCCGATGCCCACGCGGTCGCCCTGATGAACGACAGTGCCTACGGCCTGACGGGCTCGGTGTGGACGCAAGACATCGATGCAGCCCGGCAGATTGGCGAACAAGTCCAAGTAGGCACGTGGTTCATGAACCGCTGCGATTACCTTGATCCGGCACTGGCATGGACGGGCGTCAAACGGTCGGGACGCGGCTGCACGCTCTCCGAGATCGGCTATGAACACCTGACGCGGCCCAAGTCGTACCACATGCGCCTACATTTAGGTTAACCCTATACGCGAATTCCATGACCTCTCTTTCCAATACATGGCGCTACCCGACCGAAGTCCGCTTCGGCTTAGGCACAATCGCTGGCTTGGCCGAGGCATGCCGCGATGTAGGCATCCACCGCCCGCTGCTCGTCACCGATCCCGGCCTTGCCGCGCTGCCAATGGTGCGGGAAGCAATAGTAAGAAACGAGGCAGCAGGCATTCCCACCGGGCTTTTCAGCGAGACCCAAAGCAACCCGACGGACGCGAACCTGTTGGCGGGCTGCGCGGCGTTTCGAGAGGGTAAGCACGACGGCGTAATCGCTTTTGGCGGTGGCAGCGCGTTGGATGTGGGCAAGGCGATTGCGCTGCTAGCGCACCAAGGCGAAGACGTATGGACGTATGCTGGGCGCTGGAGCGATATCACAGATAACATCGCCCCCATCATCGCCGTGCCGACCACGGCAGGTACGGGCTCCGAAGTAGGCCGAGCGGCGGTGATCACCCGCACGGCATCGCACACGAAGGCGATCCTGCTGCACACGGCAATGATGCCACGCCTCGTCCTCGCTGATCCAGCACTTACGCTAAGTCTCCCGGCCAACCTGACGGCATGGACCGGCCTCGACGCGCTCGCCCACAACCTCGAAGCGCTCTGCGGCACGTTCTACCATCCGATGGCCGATGGCATCGCCCTCGAAGCCATCCGCCTCATACACACATGGTTGCCTGTAGCCGTAGCCGATGGCGCCAACCTCGAAGCCCGCAGCCACATGATGGCCGCCGCCGCGATGGGAGCCGCTGCCTTCCAAAAAGCCCTCGGCGCCGTCCACGCCATCAGCCACCCGATCGGCGCGCTGTACGACACACACCACGGCCTAACCAACGCCGTCGTGATGCCCTACGTGCTTGCCTTCAACCGCCCGGCGATCGAAGACAAGATGATCCGGCTGGCTCGCTACCTCGACCTACCGACGTACTCCTTCGACACCGTGATGGGCTGGCTGCTCGACCTGCGCACCACGCTCACCATTCCCCACACGCTAGCCGACCTCGGCGTACCTGAAGCTGATCTTCTGCAGATCGCCGAAGCCGCGATGGCCGATCCCAACACACCCGAAAACCCGGTGCCCATGACGGTTGCAGCCTACGAAACGTTGCTACGAAAGGCATGGATTGGCGATTGACACTCCTTCTCCTTGTTTGATCTTTCCTACTTACTCATACCGCAGCGTCCGGGCCGGGTCCATGAGGGCAGCTTTGAGCGCTTGGTAGCTCACGGTGCAGATCGCCACGATAAGCGCAAGGCCACCCGCCAGCACCAGCATCCCAAGGCCGACATCGACTTGATACGCGAAGTTTTCGAGCCATGTGTTCATGCCCCACCATGCCAACGGCAGCCCGACGACGAAGGCAATGCCAATGAGCACCGCGAAGTCGCGCGTGAGAAGCATGACGATCTGAGGCACCGTCGCGCCCATCACCTTGCGGACACCGATCTCCTTGGTGCGGCGCTCCGCAGTGAAAGCCGCTAAGCCGAACAGGCCGAGGCATGCAATGAGGACGGCGAGGACCGCGAAGAAGGCAAAGAGTTGACCCAGCCTCGCTTCGGTGCGGTAGAGGGCGTCGAAAGAGGCATCGACAAAAGCATAGTCGAAGGGAAGCGTCGGAGCGAGGGTTTTCCAGCGCGCCTCCATCGCAGCAAGGGTACCTTGGAGGTCGTCAGTGGCGACATGGGCGTAGATGTAGCGAAACTCATTGGGCGACGTGAACATCACCAGTGGATAGATCTCCTCTCGCAAAGATCGGTAGTGGAAGTCGGTTACGACACCTACGATGGTGCCGTCCCGGCCATTGAGACTCAGCCCACGGCCCACAGCTTCATCAGGTGTGAGACCTAAGCGGTCAATTGCCTGCTCGTTCAGGACGAAGTGGAAGACGCCTTGCGTCCCATCGTAGGTATCCGGCACACCCAAACCAGCCACACGTTCCAAGCCCACCACGCGCTCAAAGTCCTCATCGATCGCCATCGCGATGACGCTGGTGCCATCATCGTCCGGCACACCTTCTACGTTCATGGTGTAGCCACCAACCACGTAGCCCAGCCGATCTGAGGCTACAGCCGTAGAAAGCACCCCGGGCAAGGTCTCGAACTCCTGTTTGATGGAAGCATACGCGTCGCGCGTGGCACGGTCGCTGAGGCTGACCATCACACGCTGCGTCTTCTCGAAGCCAAGCCGTTTGTTCTGCATGAAGTTCATCTGCGCATAGATCACCAGCGTGCCGACAATGAGGAAGATGGACACGGCAAACTGAAAGACGACCAACCCTTGCCGCAATCGCGTCCCGCCGCGCCCCGCCTTCGTGATGCCCTTCAGCACCGCAGCAGGCTGGAAACCCGTCAGATAAAGCGCGGGGTAGCTACCCGCAACCAAAGCCACCAACGCCATCACCACGACCACACCGACCAACACACCGGGCGTAAACAAAGCCCCTATGACAAGGCTTTTCAGGCTGACGCTGTTGAAGACGGGCAGCACAAGGGCAACCAAGACCGCGCCCAAGACCGTCGCCAGCACCGTCAGCATGGTAGCCTCAGTAAAGAACTGCCGCATCAGTTGGCCGCGATACGCACCGAGCACTTTGCGCAGTCCCACCTCTTTGGCTCGCCGCATCGCCCGTGCGGTCGCAAGGTTCATGTAGTTGATACACGCGATCAGCAAAATCAGCAAAGCGACGGCGCTAAACGCATAGATGTAGCGGATGTCACCTTGCGGAAAAAGATCATCCTCCAAGTTGGCATACAAACGAATGTCGGGAATCGCCATCACATTAAGTGCAACCGACCATCCCGCAGGCATACCCGCGAGCATCGACTCGACGAACGGCGGCATCTTGCCCTGCAATATGGCCACATCT